>NZ_JAAUWS010000005.1:0-145603 GCF_014694465.1 Vibrio sp. S11_S32
GTCGAACGGTTCTTCGGTAGCTTGAAAAATGAATGGCTACTCAATGTGGTTTATTTAACGCGTGATGCAATGAAAGAAGATGTTGAAGAATATATCCGGTATTACAACCATGAAAGGTTGCATACTATGCTTGGTGATTTAACGCCAATCGACTATGAAAAATTACAAAGTCAGGTGTCCTATTGGGCTTGACCAGAATAATCCACAGCACCGTACCCAACAAAAATGCTTTAAAAATAGCAGGAAAATACAAAGTATCACCAAATATCAAATCTGATATTGGCATCCCGACATGAAATAACTGCATTGACATAAATAACCTTAAAGAAGATAACGTTAAATGAATGGCTTAGACGTTAGAATAATGAATCGAGCATCTAAGCAAGTATAGGCTATCAATTTGATAAGATAATAAAAAAAACCAAACTGAATAAATCAGCTTGGGCTATAGTATACGCCTCTTATAAACCGGCTCAATGTTATTGATGGCAAAGCAAAAGCATTAAAGAACAATAGAATTTAATGATAAACCCTATCAATTTAAACTTTCACTCTTTTAAGCTACATTGACCTTCAAAATAACTTGTTCGTTCAAGTTTACTTCCAAGGCGACTTCATCACACGCATGTTGGCGTGGGCATTGATCGCAATCTTTGAGTACTTTTTCTGGTAACAAGGTTTTGGAGGTCGGGATAAAGTCTTGCTTCATAAAGAACTCTGGCACACGGGTTAATACAAACACCTTGTTGATGGCCATTTGCTTAGCTCGCGCCACCAAGTGTTGAATGATCGCTGCGCCTTGTCCTTGACCTTGCCAACCTGCCTCAATACCAAGTGAGCGAATTTCAGCTAAGCCAGAGTCATAAACATATAACGAGGCACAACCGGTCACTTCCCCATGATGCTCGGCCACAGCAAACGAGCCAATATCACGAATAAGCTCACTGCGGCTGCGCGGTAGATTTTCACCTAGCCCGGCCCAGTAAGCAACCATGCCCTCTAGTGAATCTATATCGGTTAGGCGCGCAGGCCTCACTTTGACGCCCGTAGTATCACGTTCGGCTAAACGTTTTTGCGCTTGATTAACCGCGTAGTTCACTTGTTTTGGTGATACGCCACCTAAGGCTGAGCGTTTTTCTAAACATGACTCTATGGTTAAAATGGCGTAAACATCCTCTTCGATTACTGGCGAGAATTGTTTTAACTCTTCTAAGCTTAATTCTTCTAGCGCGCAAGCTTTGGCAATGGCGCCCACCACCGCCACACCCACAATATGGTGCGCTTCACGGAATGGAATGCCTTTAGCCACTAAGTAATCAGCCAGTTCAGTTGAGTTGGCGTAACCTTGCTTCGCTGCTTCGAGCGTACGTTCGCCATTGACTTTAATGCCATCAAAACACAACGCCGCCATTTCCATGCAATCGTTCCAAGTATCGAGTGCGTCAAATAAGCCCTCTTTATCTTCTTGCATGTCTTTGTTATACGCTAACGGCAATGCTTTGACTGTCATCATCATGGCCGCGAGTGAACCATAAACACGGCCAGTCTTACCACGAATAAGTTCAAGTGCGTCCGGATTTTTCTTTTGTGGCATTAATGAAGAACCCGATGTCACGGTATCGGCGAGTTCAATAAAACCTGATTCGCCCGAGTTATAAAAAATCATATCTTCGGCAAGGCGAGAAAGGTGCAACATAGAGATAGAAGCGATCGACATTAATTCCATTACATGGTCGCGATCGGAAACCGAATCTAAACTGTTACGAGTGGCACGCTGAAAGCCCAGATTATGCGCCAGTTTTTCGCGATCCATTGGGTAGGCGGTACCGGCTAATGCGCCAGAGCCTAAAGGACAAGTATCAAGACGAACAATCGCATCTGACAAACGCGAGTAATCACGCTCAAACATTTCAACATAAGCTAAGCACCAGTGCGCAAATGTCACCGGTTGTGCACGTTGTAAATGGGTATAGCCCGGCAACACAGTATCTTGATGCTCACGCGCGACCGATACCATTTGAGATTGCAAACGATCGAGCGCCATCAGTAGTTGATGACCTTGTTGGCGACACCAAAGTTTTAAATCGGTTGCCACTTGGTCGTTACGCGAACGACCAGTATGCAGTTTTTTACCTAAATCGCCGACACGGCTGATCAATTGTGTTTCGACCCAGCTGTGAATATCTTCCGCATCCGATTGCAGGATTTGTTCTGGATCTTCCATTACCGCTAACTTTAGTTCGTTCAGCGCTAATTCTAATTTTTGTTGTTCTTGCTCAGTGATCACGTTAACTGAAAGCAAAGATTTGGACCAAGCGATCGACCCGACAATATCTTGCTCAGCCAATCGGTAGTCAAAACGCAGTGAGTCATTGAATTGCTTAAACCGAGTGTCTGCTGCTTGGGTGAATCTTCCGCCCCATAATGCCATTGGTGTCTCTCCTGCTTCTCCTCATCGCACTTGAAGCTGCAGCTTTGTTGGCTACGCTCGTTCACCCCACTCACTTAGCGCACTAAGCTCATGGGGCTGAACGATCTTGCCGCCTCACTGCAACTCCAATTACTTTGAGTATATATTCTTAGTAATTTTAAACCGTCATACCCAATAACTCATTAAGAGCAAGTTACCGAATGACAGTAATTGTTGTCTTTATTTTTTCTTCGCTTCATTCAAAGTACGGATACGACTGGCAAGCGAGTACAGACGGATGAAACCGCCAGCATGGCTTTGGTCGTAAACTTCATCATCTCCAAAGGTGGCAAACTCTTCTGAGTACAAGCTGTTATCTGAACGTTTTTGCGTCACGATAGCTTGGCCTTTATACAGTTTAATCACCACTTCACCGTTAACATCTTGTGCCAGCTCTTCGGTTGCTGCCAGTAATGATTTACATAGCGGAGTGAACCAACGACCATCATAGACAAGGTGAGAAGCTTTCACGCCCAACTCTTCGCGGAATTCAAAAGACGCTTTGTCTAATACTAATTGCTCAACCGCACGCAACGCTTCCATCATAATGGTGCCACCTGGAGTTTCGTAACAGCCACGAGACTTCATGCCAACTAAACGGTTTTCAACGATATCAATACGACCTACGCCATGTTTCACGCCTTTTTCATTTAAGTAAACTAACGCATTGTATGGTGTCATTTTTTCGCCATCAACCGCGACAACTTCCCCTTTCTCAACGATCACAGAAACATATTCTGCTTCATTTGGCGCTTGCTCTGGATCGACGGTCCATGCCCAGCAATCATCATTTGGTGCGTTCCAAGTATTTTCTAGAACGCCGCCTTCGGTTGAGATATGCCATGCGTTGGCATCACGAGAATAGATTTTAGTTAATGAAGCGGTACAAGGAATATTACGCTCGGCAAGGTAGTCTAGACACTCTTCACGGCTGACTAAATCCCACTCACGCCACGGTGCAATCACATGTAGATCAGGGGCTAGCGCGGCAAATGCGCCTTCAAAACGTACTTGGTCATTCCCTTTACCAGTACATCCGTGACATAAGGCATCGGCGCCCACTTTACGCGCTACTTCAACTTGCGCCTTAGCAATGATAGGACGAGCCATTGACGTACCCAGTAGGTATTTACCTTCATACAGCGCGCCAGTTTTAAGAGTTGGGTAAATGTAATCAGCCACCATTTCTTCTTTAAGATCGGCGATATAACATTCTGATGCACCAGAGGCGATGGCTTTTTCTTCGATACCAACCAATTCTTCTTCGCCTTGACCTACATCGGCCACAAACGCCACTACTTCACAGTCGTAGTTTTCTTTTAGCCACGGAATAATCACTGAGGTATCAAGGCCACCAGAATAGGCGACAACCACTTTGTTTACACTTGCTTTATCGACACTTAACTTGCCCATTGTACTTCTCCAAAAATATTAATGTCCTTCCTTGGAATGAGCGGTTTTGTGCCTGACTCCATTCCGTAGAGTATTTCTTTGTATTCTCACCCGATACCAATCAAATATGACGGGGTAAATTAAGGATGAAAACGTGTCCCTATACTAGTTCCTGAAAACAATTGTGTTAATTTTTCAGGCTTTTTCCAACCCGCCACTTCAATGGCGCGTCCTAATTCTTTGGCCGCGTCGAGCGCTGCTTGAACTTTTACTATCATGCCATCTGTGATCACTTTTTGCTCGATTAATTGATCGGCTTGTTTTTGATCCAGTTCGGCGATTAATTGTTTATTGCCATCTAGCACGCCACTTACGTCGGACAACAAAGCCAGTTCGGCATCTAATGCTGTCGCCACCGCAACCGCAGCTTGGTCGGCATTAACATTCATGAGTTGACCTTGCGCAGTAATACCAATTGAACTAATGATCGGCAATGCACCGGTTGTTAAAATAGCACTTAATACTGCAGCACTGCCCGCTTTCGCATCACCGACCGCACCCAGCTGATCGGATACTTGGGTAATTTGACATAAGCCCCCATCGGCTAAACTCAAACCAACCGCATTTAATCCCAGCTTGATCGCCTGACCTTGGAGCAGTTTGTTGGCGGTTCCAGCTAATGCGCCCGAAATATAATTAATATGCTCAAAGGGCGTAACGCGTAAGCCATTTATTTTAACTGTCTCTAATTGCAACTTATCCATCAACTCATCAACTAAATAGCCGCCACCATGCACGATCACAATTTGGCGCTCGGCTTGTTGTTGATAATCGGCAATCGATTTAAACAACAAGGCTAAAGTATCAAGATCGGAAAGTACCGCTCCGCCTAATTTTATCACCAAAGGTTTGAGGGTAAGAGCTGGGTTGATTGATTCAGTCATATTAATAATTAGCACCTAAAGCAATGAGGTTAACATTGGGAAACCATAACGAATATTCAGACATTGCATCGCTTGGCTAGAGGCACCTTTGAGTAGATTATCAATAGCCGATACCACAATCACATGCTGCCCTTGCACTTTCCAACCGATATCGCAAAACGGGGTATTCTCAACATTTTGTAATTTCGGTAAATCTTGTTGTAAACGCACAATCGGCTTGCCTTGATATGCTTGTTCGAACGCCGCAGCGATTTGTTGCTGATTAACCCCATCAGCCAGTTTCATGGTAATGGTGGCCAAAATGCCGCGTTTGAAATTACCTAAATGCGGAGTAAAAATAACCTCACGCCCAAGATGACTAGAAATCTCAGGCTGATGACGGTGAGTAAATACGCCATAAGCTTGCAAACTCACTTCGCAAAAGCTATTGGTCATCGTGGCTTTACGACCGGCTCCGGTCACACCGCTGGTGGCATTTATCACCGGCCACTGAGTATCGTCGAGTAAGTTTGATTCAATTAATGGTTTGATCGCCAATTGAGACGCGGTTGGGTAACAACCAGGAACGGCGATTAAATCAGCACCAACAATCGCCGCTTCATTCCATTCCGCCAAACCGTAAACCGCTTTATCTAACCACTTTGAATGAGTGTGCTCAAAACCATAATATTGGGGATAAAAGCCTTCAGACAGAACCCGATAAGCACCGGATAAATCGAGCACCACACAATTATTTTCCAGAAAAGTCGGCGCTAAGTCGTGACTCACTTCATGGGCAGTGGCGAGGAAAACCACATCACATTGCTGAGCCACCTCTTCTACCGAGGTTAAAGGTTGCACCGGCATATCGATAATGCCTTGTAATTTACCGTGTAGCTCGCAAATTGGTTTGCCGGCATCGACACTGTTGGCAGAAACGTATAAACCTGATAGCGTAAGTTCAGGATGTTTGTTCACCATTAACGCGAGCTCAGCTCCGGTATAACCACTTGCACCAACAATTGCCGTTTTTAACATATTAACTTCCGTATTTAATAATGATGAAGCTTAAAATATCGTATTTCTGATTCCGCACACATGACTACATATACAAAATCTTCGTTATTATTTGATTTTTTATTCACAAATAATGATTTAATATGTGTTTTATCGTTTTCTGGCTTTTTTGTCAACCACAAACCAAGTCTATCAATGTAAAGAATTTGTAAGGATAAATAAACTATGCAAATCCCTGACTTCATTCATGTCTATCGTGACCTAATTTCGACGTCATCAATAAGCTCTACAGATCCAACTTGGGATCAAGGTAACGAGAAAGTTATCGAAAAACTGGCGGGATGGTTTAAAGACCTCGATTTTGAGGTGGAAGTGATTGAAGTGGCACCAGGAAAACACAATATGGTGGCCAAAAAAGGTCAAGGCACTGGCGGTTTACTATTATCAGGTCACTCTGACACCGTGCCGTTTGATGAAGGGCAATGGAGCTTTAATCCGCATCAGTTAACCGAATCAAATAATCGTTTTTATGGTTTGGGCACCGCTGATATGAAGGGCTTTTTTGCCTTTATTATTGAAGCGGTAAAGAAAGTCGATTGGAGCAAACAAACTAAACCACTGTATGTTTTGGCAACGTGTGACGAAGAAACCACCATGCTCGGCGCACGTCATTTTACTCAATTATGCCAAGCCGATGATGCGCCGTATCAACCGGATCACTGTATTATTGGCGAGCCCACCAGCTTAAAACCGATCCGAGGCCATAAAGGTCATGTGGCTAATGCGGTGCGTGTAACCGGAAAATCCGGCCACTCTTCTGATCCAGCACTGGGGGTGAACGCAATTGAAATTATGCATGAAGTGTTATTTGCTTTAATGCAACTTCGTGACAAGTTAATCAAAGAATATCACCACCCAGGATTTGCTATTCCAAGCCCAACCTTAAACTTAGGTCATATTCATGGCGGTGACAGTGCGAACCGAATTTGTGGTTGCTGCGAGCTGCATTACGATGTTCGCCCACTGCCGGGGATCAGCTTAGATGGGCTCGACAATATGTTGCGCTCGGCGTTAAAAGAAGTGCAAGCCAAATGGCCAGGACGAGTAGACATCACCCCACTGCATGAAGCAATCCCAGGTTATGAATGCTCACATGACCATCCATTTATTACCGATATGGAGCAGATATGTGAGATGCCTTCCGAAACCGTCAATTACTGTACTGAAGCGCCATTTTTACAAGATGTGTGTCCAACCTTAGTGTTGGGGCCGGGTTCTATTGACCAAGCACACCAACCAGACGAATTTTTAGCCTTTGAGTTTATTGACCCAACCATCAAAGTTTTGTCAAAATCAATTCACCAGTTTTGTTTTTAAGCTTGACGCTAAACATCTAATTTCAATACTTATAATAATATTTTAAGTAATTGACGTTGCAGTGAGGCGGCAAGTAAACGAAGCCCCATGAGCTTAGCTTGTCTAAGTGATTGGGGTGAGAGCGCGTAGCCAACAAAGCTGCAGCTTCAATTACGACAAATATACCACTTAAGGATTAAGTGATTAATGTCTGACCAAGATCAATTGGATGCGTCTTTATTTATTTAAAGCACATAAAAGTTTGACTCAGTGCAAATAAATTCGCTAGATTGGACAGATAACGATAACAACGGATGTAATTTATTTACAAGGTAGTATTAAAAAATGAACGAGAAATATGACGCGTTAAAAAGCAACGTACGCATGCTGGGTGATATCCTAGGTAACACAATTCAAGAAGCACATGGTGATGTTATTCTTGAAAAAGTGGAGACCATTCGTAAACTATCAAAATCCGCTACGGCAGGAAGCCAAGAGCGTGAAGATTTGATAGAAGAGATCAAAAACTTACCCAATGAGCAACTCACTCCGGTTGCACACGCATTCAGCCAATTCCTAAATCTGACCAACATTGCCGAGCAATACCACACCATTTCACGTCATTGTGAAGAGCAAGTGTGCGAACCCGATGCAATTAATACTTTGTTTGGCAAATTAGCCAACAACGACATCAGTAAAGAAGACACCGCGCAAGCAATTAAAGAACTCAACATTGAACTAGTGCTTACCGCGCACCCGACTGAAATTGCCCGTCGCACCATGATCAATAAATTGGTCAAAATCAATCAGTGCTTATCGCAATTAGAACACAGTGATCTTTCTCCTCGCGAACGCCTTAAAACTGAGCGTCGCTTAGAAGGTTTAATTGCTCAATCTTGGCACTCTGATGTGATTCGTCAGCAACGCCCGACGCCATTAGATGAAGCTAAATGGGGCTTTGCCGTGGTGGAAAACTCATTATGGGAAGCCGTCCCTGCCTTCTTGCGTGAGTTTGATGATCGCCTTAAAGGTCACCTTGGTGAAGGCCTTGCTATTGATGCTCGCCCAGTGCATTTTACTAACTGGATGGGCGGCGATCGCGATGGTAACCCGAATGTGACGCACCCTATTACTCAAGAAGTACTGTTACTTTCTCGTTGGAAAGCGGCCGATTTATTCCTAGGTGATATTCAAGAATTAATCACTGAACTGTCTATCGTTCAATGTAACCAACAAGTCCGAGATCTTGCTGGCGATGCACACGAACCTTATCGCGCCATCTTAAAAGGTTTACGCACTTTATTGACCAATACCACCACGGTATTAGATGCCCAAATCAACGGCGAAGATGTGCCTAACCTGCCAATTTTAACCACGGTTGATCAGTTGTGGGATCCGCTTTTAGCCTGTTATCAATCACTACGCGAATGTGGCATGAGCGTGATTGCTGAAGGGACGATTGTTGATACTCTGCGTCGCGTTAAAGCCTTTGGTGTGCATCTTGTTCGTTTGGATATTCGCCAAGAAAGTACTCGTCATTGTGATGCGATCGCAGAAATGACTCAGTTCCTTGAACTTGGTGATTATGCTCAATGGTCTGAAGATGAAAAAGTGGCGTTCTTAATTAAAGAGCTCAGCTCAAAGCGCCCTCTCTTGCCGCGTAACTGGCAACCATCAGCGGAAGTTCAAGAAGTATTAGACACTTGTCGCGTCATGGCGCAGCACCCACGCGAAGCCTTTGGCGCTTATGTTATTTCAATGGCGCGTACTGCATCCGATGTGCTTGCGGTGCATTTACTATTACAAGAATGTGGCTGTAAATTCCGCATGGATGTGTGCCCATTATTCGAAACTTTAGATGATTTAAACCATTCTGAAGTGGTGATGAAGCAGTTGTACTCACTTGAGTGGTATCGTGAGTTCATCAACAACCACCAAATGGTGATGATTGGTTATTCTGATTCAGCCAAAGATGCTGGCGTGATGTCAGCCGGTTGGGCGCAATACGATGCAATGGACAAACTGGTTAAAGTTTCAGACGCTGAAGGCATCGAGCTTACCTTGTTCCACGGCCGTGGCGGTACGGTTGGTCGTGGCGGTGCACCTGCCCATGCAGCATTACTGTCTCAGCCACCACGCAGCCTAAAAGGCGGTTTACGCGTCACAGAACAAGGCGAAATGATCCGCTTTAAACTGGGCTTACCGGATGTTGCGGTCAACAGCTTCAACTTATATGCCAGTGCGATTTTAGAAGCGAATTTACTTCCGCCTCCAGAGCCGAAAAAAGAATGGCGCGATCTGATGGATGTTTTATCTGAAGTCTCGTGTGAAGCTTACCGTGGCATAGTGCAAGGCGAACCCGATTTCGTGCCTTACTTCCGCGCGGCAACTCCAGAGCAAGAACTTGGCAAACTGCCATTAGGATCTCGCCCGGCTAAGCGTAATCCTCAAGGTGGGGTCGAAAGTTTGCGTGCTATTCCTTGGATTTTCTCATGGAGCCAAAACCGCTTAGTGCTACCTGCTTGGCTTGGCGCCGGTGAAGCGATCCAGTATTCGATCGATAAAGGTCATCAAGCGATGCTGGAAGAAATGTGTCGTGAGTGGCCGTTCTTCTCAACTCGTTTAGGCATGCTAGAAATGGTGTACTCGAAGTGTAATATCGAGGTATCGCGTTACTACGATCAGCGCCTAACCGATGAGTCATTATGGCCATTAGGTGAGCGTCTACGCACCCAATTGCAAAAAGATATCGTCACAGTTCTTAACGTGGAAAACAACGAAAATTTAATGCAAAACGACCCATGGGGGCTAGAATCCATTCGCCTACGCAACACGTATGTTGAACCACTCAACATGCTGCAAGCCGAGCTGTTGTACCGTACACGTCAAACAGACAACCCATCGCCTGAACTAGAAGAAGCGTTGATGTTGACTATCGCCGGTATCGCGGCGGGTATGCGTAACACCGGATAATCGCAAGTCATGACTAAAATCAAAGCCGCACTCGTTGCGGCTTTTTTGTGGTTCTCGCTTTTTTTCTGTTAGTTTCACAACTCAAGCAAGACGCCATATCGAAGCCTACGCAATTAGAGTATGATTTGCTGAGCTAATCGATTGGAACATTCTATGTCTTTACCGCACGTCATTTTAACTATCTTGAGCCAAAAAGAAGCCACAGGATACGATATAACCAAAGCCTTCTCGCAACAGGCCGGACAATACTGGAAAGCCAGTCATCAACAGGTGTATCGAGAGCTCAGTAAAATGCTGGCCAAGGAATGGGTGACTTGTGAAGAATTATTGCAAGTCGGCAAGCCAGATAAAAAAGTGTACGCCATCACCCCTTATGGCAGTAAAGCATTAGAAATGTGGTTTGAACTGCCAATGTCACACACCGAATTACGCGATGAATTCAGTGCCAAGCTAATGGCCTGCACGGTACAATCCCCGCAACCATTAATAGACCAACTCGAGCGTTTGATCCCCGAAAACGAAGCGCTGCTCCTCCATTATCAACAACTCGACGCCCGCTACTCGCTACAATCCACATTATCGGCTTCATTGCGTTTAGAACGCCTCACCGTGCGCCGCAACCTGATTGAACGCCAATCATGGCTAACATGGGCGATAGATGTGAAGCAGGAATTAGAGTCGATATTGACTAAAAGATTGGCGTAATTCTTAGCGAAAGGCTTGCTTGGGGAAAAGTACGTTTAATTTAAATTCGATCTAATATTAAAGCGATATCGAGTCATTCTTAAGCGACTGCAAGTACAAATTATAGGCGTTATAGTAAATATGCCCTCACTGTACTACAATGAATACAGAGTAATACAATAGGAAATCACTATGCCGTCTATGTCTGTTAGGATCCCTGAAGAAGTAGAAAAGAAATTAGCCATTCTTGCTAAATCAACAGGGCGAACCAAATCGTGGATAACAAATCAAGCGATTCAAAGTTATTTAGATCGTGAACTTTGGCAGGTCAATGAAATCAAAAAAGCCATTAGCGAAGCTGACTCCGGACAATTCTCTACTGATAGTGAAGTGAAAAAGGTTTTCTCTAAGTGGGGCGTGGATGCAGGTTAAATGGCTAAAAAATGCATTACTAAACCTAGAACATTACGCGGATTACTTAAACGAACATAATCCTCAAGCTGCAAGACATTTTGTTAAAGAAGTACACGATTTAACCGAGCTCCTCAAAGATAATCCATCAATGGGACGAGCAGGAAGAATATTTGGCACTAGAGAGCTTATTTTACAGAAATTTCCTTACCTAATACCTTATCGAGTAAAAGATAATTGCATTGAAATATTGCGAGTATTCCCTACCAATATGTCTCAACCGGACTTTTGGTAAATATCAAATTCAAGCGTAAAAAAGACAGCTAGAAGCGGCTTTAAATCAATGCAGCTCAGAGGTGACAGTATTTTCGCGAAGAGACAGTATCCTAACAAGCCATTGGGACTGTAACCCGCCAACTCTGCCTAAATTTTGCTTGGTGGAAAGACTCGTTTTGATGCACCAATCATGGATGATTGGTGAGGCTTCTTTCGCACATGGATGTGCGGTTGAAGCCGATATCAAAGAAGAGTGTTGTAGCCAAGAGTGACAAAATTTCTAGCAGCGGCCTTTTTGCCACCTTTTTTGGCTGTTGAAAAAAGGTTGGTCGCCGAAGGCTGTGCGATGAGCTCACCCCCAACATCAAAACCCAAAAAAGGCCTACCTTTCGATAAGCCCTTTATAACCTAAATTAACACAATAATTCAAAGACTAAGGACGAACCCCTAGCGTATGACACAACGCATAGGTCATTTCAGAACGGTTTAGCGTATAGAAATGGAAGTCTTTGACTCCTTCACGACTTAGGGTTCGCACCATATCAATCGCTTGACTGGCACCGACCATTTGACGTGTGACGGGATCATCATCCAAGCCTTCGTATTGTTTTGCCATCCAGCTTGGAATACGCACATTGGTCATGTCGGCAAAACGTTTGGCTTGTTTGTAGTTTGAAACGGGCAAAATGCCTGGGATGATTTCAACATCAATGCCGGCAGTTACGCAGCGGTCGCGAAAGCGTAAGTAGCTTTCCACATCGAAGAAGAATTGGGTAATGGCGCGGTTCGCTCCGGCATCGACTTTGCGTTTAAGGTTGATCAAGTCCGCTTGAGCATTTTTAGCTTCTGGATGTACTTCTGGGTAAGCGGCAACCGAAATATCAAAATCTGCCACCCCTTTTAGTAATTCAACTAAGTCAGAAGCATACATGTCTGGCTTGCCACCCGATTGCGGTAAATCGCCACGCAGCGCCACGATATCGCGAATACCGTTGTTCCAGTAGTCTTGAGCTATGGTTTTTAATTCATCGCGGCTAGCATCGATACAGGTTAAATGCGGCGCGGCAATCAGACCGGTTTGATCTTTGATTTCTTTAATGATGGAGTGGGTACGATCACGCTCGCCAGAGTTGGCACCGTAAGTCACTGAAACAAACTTAGGTTGTAGCGTTTTTAGGCGATGGATAGAACTCCAAAGTGTTTCTTCCATTTTTTCACTGCTTGGCGGAAAAAACTCAAAAGAAACGTTAATCTTGCCTGCCAGATCGGCAACGTTGTGATTAAGTGCGTCAATATGACCTGCGTGTGAATAGCTCATTTCTTTATTCTCCCTGTGGCAAGGCCACTTATAAATCAACAGCGGCGGAGCCACTTATAAACTAACTGCGGAAAATTCCCTTCCACAATAATACTTATCTAACAAATCACGTTAACGGCTACAAAACACATTTAGCCGTCTATATGTCTAAAGAATGTCTTGAATAGGATCTAATGTCAACGATCTGAACATGAATTTTTTTCATATTGCGAGTGAGTAGATTTCAAGTCATAAAAAATGCCACTTATCCTGCGCGATCTTTCTGGTTGAAAGAGCAAAAGATAAGTGGCATTTGAAACATTTAACTTACGTCGCTACTAGGAATTCAATCGAATAGCCCTTACAACAAAATCGACAGTCGATTCAAATCCGATTGCAATGCACCTGCTGTCACCATTTTTCCAGCACCTGGGCCACGAATAACCAACGGATTTTCTTTATACCAATGGCTTTCTATTGCAAAGATATTGTCACATGGCAATAAGTTCGCCAGCGCATGTTCAGGATTTAATGCCTCAACACCAACCGTCGCTTTGCCATCTCGATTTAAACGCGCCACATAACGCAGCACCTTTCCATCCACTTGGGCTTTTTCCAAACGTTCGGTTAAACGCTCATTAAGCAATGCGCCATTATCAAAAAAATCATCGGTTGAAAGATGTTGCAACTCTTGCGGCACCAAAGACTCAACTTTGACATCTTCAGGTTCAATGGTAAATCCAGCTTCGCGGGCAAGGATCACTAATTTACGCATCACATCAGAACCATCTAAATCTGAGCGAGGATCCGGTTCGGTTAACCCTTGTTGCCACGCCAAATCAACTAAATCACTAAACGGAATTGAGCCATCAAATTGCTGGAACAACCAAGATAATGTACCGGAAAAAATGCCCGAAATAGCGGTAATTTCATCACCACTATCACGCAGATCATGAATGGCATAGTTGACTGGCAAACCTGCCCCCACGGTGGCGTTATACAACCAATGACGTCCGGTTTTTTGGAACGCATCTTTGATGGCATGATAACGAACCGAGCTTGATGCACCGGCGATTTTATTGGCGCAAATCAGGTGCATACCTTGCTCGGCAATTCGTTCATATTGATCGGCTAACAAAGCGCTGGCAGTGACATCCATCACCACCACTTCATCGTAGCGTGTTTGGTGGGCCAGCGTGTCTAACCAAGTGCCACCATCATTACTGATACTCTCATCTTCAAATTGAGCCAGTGCATCTTTTGGGGTAATGCCATTGAGATCGAGCCAGTAGGTTTGACTATCAACCACTGCCACTAAATCAAAACTCATGCCGCTGCGTTTTTCTAATTCCGCTTGTTGGCTTTCAAATAGAGCCAATATTACCTTTACCACACAATGCAATCGCGACACGTTTTTGTGCTTGGAACAATTGAGAATGCACACCAGCAACAATACTTGCGACATCTGTGCGACGTAAAATGGCAACTAAACTCAAGCCTGAATCTGCGGCAGAGACGAACTCCACAGGGGCATCTTTTAATTGTTGATAGAAGCCATAACAATGATTGGCATTACTGGTCACGCCAGCGCCAACAGCAGCCACCATTGAGTAGCCTTCTTTTAGCTTAATTTCTGCGCCAACCGCGATATCTTGCAAGTAACTTAACGCATCTCCGGCAATTTCTTGCGTATACGCCAGCAGCAAGCAACCTTGATCAGGCTGTGATTCCATTGCTAAGGGTTGTAATTGTGCGCGAGCTAATGAACGCATCACATCTAACTGCAAACGTTCAAAATCATGTCCTGCGCCAAAATGAATTTGCACCATTAATACTTCTTCAATCGAAGTGATAATTTTGGCACCACGACCAGAAGCTAATACACGCTCAATTCGAGTTGAGCCACATTCTGGTTGGTAACTGCAACGCAGGCTTAAATCCATCGCGCTTTGTGCTACCGGTTGCAGTGTTCGGCTATGCAGTACTGGCGCAGCAAGACGAGCAAGCTCACTGGCTTCATCTAGACGCAGCAAAGGCAATAAACACGCATCAGAGACTTTACGCGGGTCGGCGCTAAACACACCTGCGACATCACTCCAAATGGTCACGCGTGTCACTTCGGCTAGTGCGCCAATCACAGTGGCTGAATAATCGGAACCATTACGCCCTAATAACACAGTTTCACCCGCATCGTTACGCGCCATAAAGCCGGTGATCACGATACGAATTTTTCCGTGCTGCGCTAGGCGCTCTTTAAGCAAAGGTAACGAGCGAGCGCGATCGACTTCTGGTTGAGCACCACGTTCTGCGCGTAAGAAGCGACGAGAATCCAATTGCACCGCTTCCATATCTAAATGACATAGCAAGGCACTTAATAGACGCGAAGACCACACCTCACCATGACCGAGAGCATCACAGCGCTCAACAACATTAACTGGCGCGGTGATCTCACTTAATTCTAAGAACTCATGATGCAATAAATCCAATAACGGTTGTGCGGCTTCTGCCGGTAATAATGACTCAACCAGATCCACTTGAAATTGACGTAACTGTTGTAGAATTTCGTGGGCAATTCGACCATCTTTTTCCAATGCTGCTAACCAATCAATCAATCGATTGGTGGTGCTGCCCGCCGCTGATACAACAATTAAATCCGATTGATTGGAGTATTCGCGCAAAATATTTGCCACGCGTTTATAACATTCGGGATTAGCTAAACTGCTGCCTCCAAATTTATGTAATTGACGAGCCGTGCTCATTTACGCTACCTCTTGTGCTTTTTTAAATGCTTGCTCTAAATCGGTGATCAAGTCTTGGCTATCTTCTAAGCCGACCGATACACGGAGCAAGGTTTGTGCAATACCTGCTTGTTGTTGCGCTTCATCTGACATGGCGCGATGTGTCATCGAAGCAGGATGACAAATTAGACTTTCCACTCCCCCTAGCGATTCCGCTAACGAGAATAATTGGAGCTGACCAACAAAAACCTTCAATTGTTCCATACTGCCGTTCAGTTCAAAGCTAAGCATAGAACCAAAACCAGTTTGTTGTGCTTTGGCGATCTCATGGCCCGGATGTTGTGGCAAGCTTGGGTGATAAACAGTGCCTACTAATGCTTGGGTTTGTAAAAATGCTAATAATGCTTGGGCGCTTTCTTCATGGACTCGCATCCGTGCTGGAAGCGTTCTTAAACCACGCAAGGTCATATAACTATCAAACGGCGTCCCTGTGGCACCAATGCAGTTGCCCCACCATGAAAGCGTTTCGACATGGTCAGGATCTTTTGCAATGATCACGCCGCCAATCACATCAGAATGACCGTTAATGTATTTGGTGGTGGAATGCACCACAAAATCTGCGCCTAATGTAATCGGCTTTTGGTACACCGGTGTCATAAAGGTGTTATCAACGGCCACTAATGCACCGACTTGCTTGGCTTTTTGACAGGCTAACGCGATATCGACCACGCGAACCAAAGGGTTAGATGGAGTTTCAAGTAAAATCAGCTTAGGCTTTTTGGCGATGGCTGCATCAAATTCAGCTTGATTGGATTGATCGACAAACTGAACTTTAAAGTCACCTTTTTGCGCGCGCGTATTAAATAAACGATAAGTACCACCGTAACAATCATGCGGCGCAATAATTAAATCATCAGGGCTTAAGAAAGCCGACACCCATAAATTTAGAGCCGAAGTACCACAATTGGTGATCACCGCGCCTGCACCTGACTCTAATTCTGACAATGCTTGTTCAAGTAGTCCGCGGTTAGGGTTGCCCGAGCGGGTATAGTCGTATTGCGGCACTTCACCAAAGGCAGGAAAGCCGTAGTTGGTAGAAAGATAAATCGGTGGCACGACCGCGTGATATTGAGAATCCGATTCAATACCGGTACGCACAGCAACAGTAGCAGGCTTTCTTGAACTCATGGTGTCTTCCTTTTCCATTTGCGCTTTGTTTTCTTTGAAAATAGATTGATTTAAAGAGTTAAAACCGCAATCACGAATCAATTTTTTGACAGAAATTCAATCTTACCGTTTTTTCAGGCAGTATTGTGCTTTCTCTCGTTCTTTTCTGCTACTTTATCGCTACCAAAGCAAGACGTCAACACTTCTGGACGTCTAAACGTCTTTACTTATGGCAGTCAATGCCGCTAGAATCACACCCTGACAATTAATAATACCAATCAAAGTAATGAGATGATCAGATATTTACCTTGATTGATATAACAACAATAAACAGCGAAGGTACATGATGGCCGATTGGAATGGTGACTACATTAGCCCGTATGCGGAACATGGGAAAAAAAGTGAACAAGTTAAAAAAATCACAGTTTCTATTCCGCTCAAAGTATTAAAAATACTGACAGATGAGAGAACTCGTCGCCAAGTCAATAACCTGCGCCATGCCACTAATAGTGAATTGTTGTGTGAAGCATTTTTGCATGCTTATACCGGTCAGCCTCTGCCAACCGATGAAGACTTACGAAAAGATCGCCCTGATGATCTGCCAGCAGAAGTGAAAAAACTGATGACCGAAATGGGCATCGAATTCGAAGCTTTTGATGATTAACAACCGATTCTCATTTTAGTCATTAATCACTAAAAATTGATGACTAGGGAACAAAAAAAGCCCGATCAAATTAGATTTGATCGGGCTTTTTTTGTTCAACTTTCTTCAATTAGAAAGGACTTATACCAATTCCATAAATTTAATGATCGTTCAAAATTGAGTACAGAGAAAAGTATCAAAAGCCATGGGTGGCCTTGTCTTAAGCGACCAAGGACGGATCAGCGTCTTTTCGGCGTATTCAAATTGATCAAATATAAAATGGAATTGGTATTAAAATTTATTTGTACTGCTCAGGTAACGCAATACGCGCCACACCAGACTTCACCGCCGCGCGAGCGACAGCGCCAGCAACGCGTGGTAATAAACGTGGATCCATTGGTTTTGGAATAATGTACTCCGAGCCAAAGCTTAATGATTCAACCCCTGCAGCAGCTAACACTTCCGCTGGCACTTCTTCTTTAGCCAACTGACGGATCGCCTCTACCGCAGCCAATTTCATTTCAGTGTTAATTTCACTGGCACGAACGTCCAACGCACCACGGAAAATGAATGGGAAACAAATCACGTTGTTAACTTGGTTTGGGTAATCACTGCGTCCGGTCCCCATGATCAAATCATTACGTACTTTGGCAGCAATTTCTGGTTTGATTTCAGGATCTGGGTTTGAACAAGCAAATACCACCGGTTTGTCTGCCATTAATGCCAAAGCTTCAGGTGGCAGCAAGTTTGGACCTGATACCCCTAAGAATAAATCTGCCCCTGTAATCACATCTTCAAGGGTGCGCATGTCGGTGTTATTGGCGAACAATTGCTTGTATTCATTAAGATCGTCACGACGTGTATGGATCACACCTTTACGGTCAAGCATGTAGATTTTTTCGCGCAATGCGCCACATTTGATCAATAGTTCCATACAAGCGACTGCCGCTGCGCCCGCGCCTAAACAAACAATTTTACACTCGTGCAGTTTCTTACCTTGCAGTTCAATCGCATTCAACATGCCGGCAGCGGTGACAATCGCAGTACCGTGCTGGTCATCATGGAATACTGGAATATCACAACGCTCAATCAATTGACGTTCAATTTCAAAGCAATCTGGTGCTTTGATATCTTCTAAGTTGATACCACCAAAGGTGTCAGCAATGTTCGCTACGGTGTCGATAAATTCTTCGATGGTGCGGTGTTTTACTTCAATATCGATCGAATCTAAACCAGCAAAGCGTTTGAACAATAAAGATTTACCTTCCATCACTGGCTTTGACGCCAATGGACCTAAATTACCTAAACCTAAGATCGCGGTACCATTTGAGATCACAGCAACCATATTACCTTTACCGGTATATTTGTAAGCATTATCAGGGTTCAGCGCAATTTCGCGCACCGGCTCTGCCACGCCTGGGCTATAGGCTAAAGCAAGATCTTCCGCCGAATCGGCAGGTTTCGTCAGCGCAATAGCAATTTTACCGGCGATCGGTTGGGCATGATAATCCAAAGCTTGTTGGCGGAAATCTTTGGTCTTTTGAGTATCGGACATAATTTAGGTGTTCCTAAGAAGATGAGGCAGGAATGGCGATAATAATGGATTGCACGGTCGGGATCTACTGTCGCTATTTTATTTTAGACAAGAAAAAAGAGATGCATTTGCATGCATCCCTTTGAAATTTGTCTCTGAGTCTAAAAATTTTAGGCTGAGATTATTTGCTGCTAAGAGCACCAAAACGCTTGTTGAAGCGATCAACACGGCCGCCAGTATCAACGATACGTTGCTTACCAGTGTAGAACGGGTGACATTTGTCACATACGTCTAAGTGGATGCTGTCTTTAGCTAGAGTTGAGCTGAATTCGAAAGCGTTACCGCAAGAACAAGTTGCAGCAACTGTTTTGTATTCTGGGTGGATTCCAGTTTTCATAGGACAAACCTTAATATTGGTCCGTATCGCTATCTGGTTCTTTCCTTTTATCTCACTCTTTATAAAAAGAGATAAACAAAGGATGCCAGACACCATACGTGGTGTTAAAAATGATGCAGAAATCTACATCGTTCGAGGCGCAGTATAATAATGAATCACAGCCCATCGATCAAGGAATTTGCTCTGTTTTTCAGCATTTATTGTTCGAGGCCAATTTCATTACCTTATATGACCCTCGAACATAGACACTAAATAATTGGAGTTACAGTTAGGCGACAAGTGCACGAAGCCCTATGAGCCATCTTTTATAAATAGGCAGGTCAACTATGTGATTAGGGTGAGTAAACGCAGTCTATTGTTGTTTATATAAAATAAGACTGAAGCTTCTAGTATAAACGTGTATAGGTGCTCGAAATTGCAATGGGCTTGCTTTATTATAGAGCCTCATTCGCCGTATTCTGTTGCCACGGAAATTCATCACTTATGCGCCCCACTATCGCCCAAGTCGCTTTGCCTGTCCCGTTGGACAAATGTTTTGATTACCAGATCCCGAATTATTTATATCCGGTGGTAGGCGGACGAGTGTCGGTACCTTTTGGCCGCCAAACCTTAACCGGCATCGTGACCGCTTTGGTCGATACGTCTGATTTACCAGTCGAACAACTCAAGCCCATCAAAGCCTGTTTAGACCAACAACCAGTATGGCCGACGCCTTTATATCAGCTATTGATCTGGTGCAGTCAATTTTACCAATATCCGCTTGGCGATACATTCTCTCTTGCCTTGCCTTCACTACTGCGCAAAGGCAAAGCCGCCAGTTTTGCCAGCATGAAACAATGGCATATTACCGACTCAGGTAAAGATCAATTCGCGGCAGGGTTCGGTCGTGCTCATCTACAAGCTCAAGCGATGCGATTAGTAGAAAATGGCCCCGTGCCTCATCCGCTGATGATAGAAGAAGGGGTCAGTAGTAACACCTTAAAAACGCTGCAAGATAAAGGTTGGATCAGTGTGAGCCATTCTCAACCTGTGACCTCTCGTTGGCCCAAAGACATCGAGAATAGCGACCTCAAACCTAAACTGAATGAAGAGCAAGCGATCGCAATTGCCACCGTTAATAATGTATCTGGCTTTGGCTGTTACTTATTGGATGGGGTGACAGGTTCGGGGAAAACCGAAGTATATTTAAACTTGCTAAAACCGGTACTCGATAAAGGTCAGCAAGCATTGATTCTGGTGCCTGAAATTGGCTTAACCCCACAAACGATTCAGCGCTTTAAACGCCGCTTTAATGTGCCGGTAGAAGTAATCCATTCAGGTTTAAATGATACCGAACGCCTCAACGCGTGGTTATCGGCGCGAGATAAGCAAGCTGGCATAGTGATCGGCACACGTTCGGCGCTGTTCACTCCATTTGCTAGCTTGGGCATCATTATTGTCGATGAAGAGCATGACGCCTCTTATAAACAACAAGATACTTTGCGTTACCATGCGCGCGATGTCGCGGTGATGCGCGCCCACAAAGATAATATTCCCATCGTGTTAGGCTCTGCCACTCCGGCACTGGAAACTCTGCACAATGCCCAAGTGGGTAAATATCATTACTTAACCCTAAGCAAACGCGCAGGTAATGCTCAAGCCGCCAGCCATAAAGTGCTCGATATTAAAGGTTTATATTTAGAAGGTGGCTTATCTGCGCCACTAATCGCCCAAATGCGTCGCCACTTAAATGACGGCAATCAAGTCATGTTATTTTTGAATCGGCGTGGATTTTCGCCCGCGTTAATGTGTCATGAATGTGGCTGGATTTGTGAATGTAAGCGTTGCGATGCTTATTATACCTTTCACCAAGGTAGCCAAGAGATCCGTTGTCATCACTGCGGCTCGCAAAGACCGGTAGTGCGTCAGTGTGAAGGCTGTGGTTCCACTCAATTGGTTTCAGTTGGAGTGGGTACCGAGCAGCTTGAAAAACAACTTGAGATGCAATTTCCTGAATTCAAAACCTTGCGCATTGATCGTGATAGCACCCGCCGCAAAGGCAGTTTAGAGTCGGCATTAGAATCGATCCGTACTGGCGAGTATCAAATTTTAATCGGCACGCAAATGTTGGCTAAAGGGCATCACTTCCCTAATGTCACTTTAGTGGGGCTAATTGATGTCGATGGTTCGCTTTATAGCAGTGATTTTCGCGCCTCAGAACGGTTGGCACAATTGTTTATTCAGGTTGCTGGTCGCTCAGGGCGAGCCAGTAAACCAGGTGAGGTTTTACTGCAAACTCACCACCCCGAGCATGCGTTATTACAATCCTTGTTGCATAAGGATTATCACCACTTTGCTCAGACAGCACTGAAAGAGCGAAAAATGGCACTATTGCCACCTTTTACTCATTTGACTTTGATCCGTGCCGAAGCGACTCAAAATGACTCAACCGAAAGTTTTTTACGCCAAGTTAGACACACATTAGAAGCGCATCCACTGTTTGATGAGACTTGCATGGTACTAGGCCCTATGCCGGCACCATTATCCAAACGCGCAGGAAAATACCGCTGGCAACTACTGCTACAAATCGAAACAAGATCGAAAATGCAGCGTATCTTAGCGTCGGCAAAACCGGCAATTCAGCTGTTGCCACTGGCCAAAAAAGTACGCTGGTCATTAGACATCGAGCCGCAAGACCTTAGTTAGTAATATCTCAATAGTTATAAATAGGGCTGCAAAATAATTCAATGCGAGCGATATCACTTTTTTTATGTAATTATTGCAGCCTAATTAATGTTAACCACTTAATTTTAAGCATAAAATGAGAATATTCGTAATGCTAATGCCTCCTTGCCGGATTAACGTTTTATTTTAATCATAAGCAGGGTAACCAGCGCGAATGCTCACCACCCATTTTTATAACATTAAGACGTCGTTATCCGGTGGGATGAAACCATTATTTTGCCTATATCAGCGCATTTTTTAAGATATAGGTTATACCCATTTGGGTTTTTAGAGAGAGGAAAATTTATGGCGACAATGAAGGAGGTTGCCCGACTTGCAGGCGTATCCACTGCCACCGTTTCAAGAGCATTAATGAGCCCAGAAAAAGTATCTAACTCAACTCGAAGACGAGTAGAAGATGCGGTGATGTCATCGGGATATTCGCCTAACTCATTGGTAAGAAACTTACGACGCAACGAATCGAAAACCATTATCGTTATCGTGCCGGATCTCTGTGATCCTTATTTCTCAGAAATCATTCGAGGGATTGAAGATACCGCCGCTGAACATGATTATTTAATTTTACTGGGTGATAGCAGTCAGCAACTTAACCGTGAAACCACGTTTATGAATTTGGTGTTTACCAAACAAGCTGATGGCATGGTATTACTCGGTAGTGACACCCCTTTTGATGTCAGCAAGCCGGAACAAAAAAATCTTCCACCTTTGGTAATGGTTTGTGAATACGCGCCAGAGCTAGAATTACCAACCGTGCATATTGATAATTTGACCGCCGCGTTTGATATCGTGAATTATCTGACTCAAATGGGACATAAACGCGTGGCCGAAATGTCAGGTCCAGAGAGTGCAGCTTTATGTCAGTTCCGCCACCAAGGCTATCAACAAGCTCTGCGCCGAGCTGGGTTAGAAATGAACCCTAGTCATAGAGTCTACGGTGATTTCAGTTTTGAATCCGGTGCTTTAGCGGTTAAGAGATTATTAACTCAGCCTGAACCTCCAACCGCTATCTTTTGTCATAATGATGCAATGGCGATTGGCGCAATGCAGCAAGCGAAGAAAATGGGCTATCGGATACCACAAGATCTTTCGGTAGTCGGTTTTGATGATATTCAATTTTCACAATACTGCGAACCGCCATTAACCACTATTGCTCAGCCTCGTTATGAGATTGGCAAACAATCAATGTTGATGTTATTAGAAACACTAAAAGGCAATGAAGTTCGAGCCGGTTCGCGCTTACTCGAAGCCAACTTAGTCATCCGCAACAGCGCTGGGCCACCAAAAATTAAATATTAAAATCCAAATAATAGATTCAGCCAACTTAAGCCTTATATACTTTTAATTAGAGAGAGGCGATGGGTTGGCTTTTTTATGCCACTTTATAAATCGTAGATATTTGAGCCAATTGGTATTAATATGTGGCTCCTTTTTTAAACAATACAAAATTATAGAGCGCCCGTGGCTAATAGAGATTACGTAAGAAAAAGTCCTGCACCCAAAAAGAAGAACACTCGCAAGTCTGCACCGAAGAAGAAAGCATCCCAACGTGCGATCCCTTGGAAGGCGGCTATTATTGCGATCATTCTCGCTGGCGGATTAATCTCTTTGATCTCAATGCTTAATAATGATCCAGAACCGGCAACCCCAAGCGCTACGATTATTCCTGTCGCGCCAAAAGCCAAGCCTAAAAAAGCGCTACCTCCACCGCCGAAAGAACAGTGGGATTACATGCAAAGTTTGCCGCAACGCGAAATTGAAGTAAAAGCCAAAGAACAAGTCGTACCAAAGATCCCTTACATCATGCAATGTGGCGCATATAAAGTGGAGTCTCAGGCAGAACAGCGCAAAGCGAACATCGCCTTCCAAGGTTTGAAAAGTAAGGTATTGAAGCTAGAAGGCAGTAGTTGGTATCGCATCATCTTGGGCCCTTATACTTACAAACGCTTAGCGGTAAAAGATCAGCACGTATTGCAGCGCGCTAAGATCGAGCCATGTATCATCATGAAAGACACGCTGGGGAAATAAAAATCATCCTCTCCCTTTCTTAACTATAGTCTAAAAATGCTCGTCACCTCGGAAGCGAGGGACGAGCTATCCATGAGCTCGCTTTGCTCTTTTTATATTCACCAAACTGCCCGTTCGATCCTGTGCCATTTTCCTTTCTTCCCTTGAATTCCACCCTCTTCAGCCGCATATAAATTAAAACAGCAGAATAAGAAGAGGTTCCTTGTGACTACGATAGTATCTGTACGCCGTAATAATAAAGTTGTCATCGCCGGTGATGGCCAAGTCTCTCTAGGCAACACCGTAATGAAAGGCAATGCAAAAAAAGTGCGTCGTCTTTATAACGGACAAGTATTAGCCGGTTTTGCTGGCGGTACAGCCGATGCTTTTACTCTATTTGAGCGTTTTGAGCGTAAACTTGAAATGCACCAAGGCCACTTAACCAAAGCGGCGGTGGAACTTGCCAAAGATTGGCGCAGCGATCGCGCGTTACGCAAACTTGAAGCAATCCTTGCCGTGGCCGATGAAACCGCTTCTCTTATTATCACTGGTAATGGTGACGTGGTTCAGCCTGAAAACGATTTAATCGCAATTGGTTCTGGTGGTAATTTTGCTCAATCTGCCGCGATTGCGTTATTAGAGAACACCGATTTAGAAGCGCGTGAAATTGCTGAAAAAGCCTTAAATATCGCCGGTGATATCTGTGTGTTCACCAATCACCACCATACTATTGAAGAATTATAAACCGCAGACTCAACACGGTTGCTAATTTATATGAAGCTTATCTCTTCTTAAAGAAGGAAAAATTTATGTCTGAAATGACACCTCGTGAAATTGTTCATGAACTCAATCAACACATTATCGGCCAAAGTAAAGCCAAACGTGCGGTGGCGATTGCACTGCGTAATCGCTGGCGTCGTATGCAATTATCAGAAGACTTTCGCGCCGAAGTAACGCCAAAGAATATTTTGATGATCGGCCCAACTGGTGTGGGTAAAACAGAAATAGCACGCCGTTTAGCCAAGCTAGCCAATGCTCCTTTCATTAAAGTTGAAGCCACTAAATTTACCGAAGTCGGCTATGTGGGCAAAGAAGTCGAAAGCATTATTCGTGACTTGATGGACGTGTCGATTAAATTGACCCAAAAACAAGAAATGGACAAAGTGAAATTCCGCGCCGAAGAACAAGCGGAAGAGCGCGTTCTTGATGCGCTATTGCCACCTCCTCGCGAAGGTTGGGGCCAAGACGATAAAGCCAAAGACACCGCATCCAATACTCGCCAAATCTTCCGTAAGAAATTACGCGAAGGTCAGCTCGACGATAAAGAAATAGAAATCGATGTGGCTGCGCCGCAAATGGGGGTCGAAATTATGGCGCCTCCTGGCATGGAAGAGATGACCAATCAGCTGCAAGGCATGTTCCAAAACCTAGCGGGCGATACTAAGAAAAGTCGCAAACTAAGAATTAAAGATGCCCTTAAAGCCTTAGTGGAAGAAGAAGCCGCTAAGTTGGTCAATCAAGAGGACTTAAAAGAACAAGCGATTTTCAATGCCGAAAACAACGGGATTGTGTTCATTGATGAAATCGACAAAATCTGTAAACGCGCCGATCAAACCGGTGGCGGTGATGTGTCTCGTGAAGGGGTACAACGCGATCTTCTTCCTTTAGTCGAAGGCAGCACAGTCTCAACTAAACACGGTATGGTTCGCACTGATCACATCTTATTTGTCGCATCTGGCGCATTCCAAACCGCTAAACCGTCAGATTTAATCCCAGAACTGCAAGGTCGCTTGCCAATTAGAGTTGAATTAGAAGCACTCAGCAGTGATGATTTTAAACGTATCTTAACTGAACCTCATGCATCTCTCACAGAGCAATACACCGCATTAATGGGCACGGAAAAAGTGGATGTCGTGTTTACCGAAGATGGTATTGCTCAAATTGCCGATGCAGCATGGCAAGTGAACGAAAGCACCGAGAACATTGGCGCACGTCGTTTGCATACCGTGATGGAACGCTTAATGGATGAGATTTCATTTGATGCTACCGACAATCCTGGCAGTAAAGTTGAAATTAATGCCGACTACGTGAACCAACGTTTAGGTGAATTAGTTGCAGATGAAGATCTTAGCCGATTTATCTTGTAAGATAGTCGCGCTACTCCAGTAAACTAAAAGCTCGCATAACGCGGGCTTTTTAGTGGTTGGGGCTTCTTGTCGTTTACGTATATAATTTAACGACTACTCTTAAATAACCGTCTCTAAATATAAGCACTTATGAAATCAACATTGTCTATTTGGTTGGATGCCGCGCGTCCTAAAACTTTACCCCTTGCGATAGCCTCTATTGCGATTGGTAGCAGCTTGGCTTATGCCGACGGTCACTTCTCTTTTCCGATTACATTTTTAGCTTTGTTGACCGCAACTTTATTACAGATTTTATCTAACCTTGCCAATGATTACGGCGACACAGTACAAGGCACCGATAACGATAACCGCATTGGGCCTATTCGAGGCCTTCAACAAGGCGTGATCACTCAAGCCGGCATGAAAAAAGCGATTATGGTCAATATTGGTCTGATCATCATTAGTGGCTTAGCCTTGGTCTTTTATGCTCTGCAAAGCCCAACCAGTATTCTGTCTTTTATCGGCTTAGGCTTATTATCGATTTTAAGTTCAATTGCTTACACTATGGGCAGTAAACCTTATGGTTATGTGGGCTTAGGCGATATTTCAGTCTTTACCTTCTTCGGTTTACTTGGGGTGTTAGGCACTTACTTTTTGCATACCGGTACTATGAGTCCAACCTTGTTATTACCCGCTATCGGCTGTGGCTTTTTTGCCGTGGGTGTACTCAATATCAATAATATGCGTGATATTGAAAATGACACGGTAAGCAATAAGCGCACCATGGTGGTTCGCATTGGTACTGAACGCGCCAAATGCTATCACTTAATGCTGATCACAGCTGGCTGGGTGATGCTAACACTTTATTTGAGTTTGCACGTTTCAACCCCGCTACTCGCATTAACGATGTTGTTGCCTTTAGTACTGGTCTTCAAACACGGCAAAACCATTTGGAATATTGAGCATCCTCGTGAGTTTATTCCTATGATGCCCGATATGGTGAAATGCGCGATTGTGTCGAACCTGATTTTCGCCGTGACGTTAGTTATTGGTAATTAACCGCGCTGGATGAAGCTCCCGAAGGGCAAGTTAAAACAAGCCTTATGCTGCTTTAACTTCAATAAAGATAGAATAACTATGATTGTATTGAATTTGCCTTGCCTAACGCTTGTTTTATTCTTGCTGAGACTCGCATCTTGAGGTTACTTGGGTATATACTCGATAATCATCCCCCGCAAAGAGAAAGGCCACTATGGAATATAATACCTCTGCACTGTGTGACATTTACCTCGACCAAGTAGACGTGGTTGAACCTATGTTCAGCAATTTTGGTGGTTTAACCTCATTTGCAGGGCAAGTGACCACAGTAAAATGCTTTGAAGACAACGGCATTATCCGTTCGATTCTGCAACAAGATGGCACTGGGCGTATTTTATTAATTGATGGTGGTGGCTCATTACGCCGCGCTTTGATTGATGCTGAAATTGCCGCTATAGCAGAAGAAAATTCTTGGGAAGGCATTGTGGTTTACGGCAGTGTGCGTGAAATCGACGAACTGGAAGAGTTGCAAGTTGGCATTCAAGCATTGGCTGCCATTCCGGTCGGCGCCACTCAAACCAACGTTGGTGAGATTGATGTTCCGGTGAATTTCGGAGGGGTTACCTTCTTACCTGAAGATTTCCTTTATGCCGACAATACCGGTGTGATTTTATCGCAAGAGCCGCTTGATGTTAAGCTCGATCTTGATGACGATGATGCAGAGTTGGTCGATTAATCCGATATAAATCCGCTTAGCTTATTGCGCATAAATACCCATATAAAAAAACAGAGCCTAATAAGTGCTCTGTTTTTTTATGTCGTTTTTTACTGGTAAAGCTCGGTGAGAATGGATTACTCCACTTCGTCCATTTTACCAAGTAAACTGCGAATGCGTTCTTGCCAAGCTTGTTGCTCTTGACGCAATGTCTGCGTTTGTTGCTCTAACTCAACGCGACCTTCTTTTAGTTCCGTTGATTCTGAAGTCAATTGCTCATTTTTTTCTTTAAGCTCTTCAACTTCCATTTGCAATAAAGAAATAGTATCGACTGCTGTTTGAATTTTTGCTTCTAGTTGTTCTAAAACTTCGAAAGACATGTTGACTACCTGTTTAATGATCCATGATGAGTGATAGCTCCAGCTACCACTAGCGTTACCTTCATTCTACTCAGCTTCGTTTTATTCGCCATACTCTTATTGCAATATTTTTACCTGTTTGCACAAAAAAACATCAATTATCACTTAAATATGACATTCCGTCGTTATTAGTTTCAACAATGTTAAACAAATTTTCACTACTTAGCCCGAGGCATTGACACTTTTCCCTTATCACTTCGCTACATTTTTATTCAAACTCGAAAAAAGCAAACGTTACCCTTTGGGCTGTGATAAAATCTGCCACGAATTTTCCTTCCCTGTATTTGTATTGGAGTCCCTATGAAACGCGATTTAGCATTAGCATTTTCACGAGTTACAGAAGGTGCTGCGCTTGCCGGTTATAAGTGGTTAGGTCGAGGCGATAAAAACGCTGCCGATGGCGCCGCAGTTGAAGTCATGCGTAGCCTATTAAACCAAACTGAAATCAGCGGTGAAATTGTTATCGGTGAAGGTGAGATCGATGAAGCGCCGATGCTGTACATTGGTGAGCAAGTTGGCGTGGGTGGTGATGCGGTTGATATCGCAGTTGATCCTATCGAAGGCACTCGCATGACCGCGATGGGACAATCAAACGCATTGGCTGTATTAGCCGCCGGTGAAAAAGGCAGTTTCTTAAAAGCGCCTGATATGTACATGGAAAAATTAGTGGTTGGCCCTGGAGCTAAAGGTTGTATCGATCTTAACCTATCAATCGAAGACAATATTCGTAATATCGCTAAAGCATTGAATAAAGAATTACATGAGCTGACTGTCACTACGCTGGCGAAACCTCGTCATGATGACATGATCGCATCAATGCAAAAGATGGGAGTGCGCGTTTTTGCCGTACCAGATGGCGATGTTGCTGCTTCTATCTTAACCTGCATGCCAGACAGCGAAGTGGATATGATGTACTGCATCGGTGGCGCGCCAGAAGGTGTGGTATCTGCGGCGGTTATTCGCGCATTAGATGGCGACATGCAAGGGCGCTTATTGGCTCGTCACGACGTGAAAGGTGATACTCCTGAAAACCGCACTCATGGCGAACTAGAGCTACAACGTTGCGCGGAAATGGGCGTACAAGCTAACGTGATCCTAAAGATGGATGATATGGCGCGCAGCGACAATGTAGTATTTGCTGCCACCGGTATTACCAAAGGGGATTTGCTGGAAGGTATTACACGCAAAGGTAACATTGCCACCACTGAGACCTTAGTGATCCGTGGTAAGAGTCGTACCATTCGTCGCATTAAATCCATTCACTATCTAGAACGTAAAGACGATACGATTAAGAAACACATCTTATAATATCGTTACATTGTTAACTCGGTTGTAGATAGCAAAAAGTCGCTGATTAATCTTCTTAATCAGCGACTTTTTTTCTTTTGTATCAAGTCAAAGGGCAACAAATACAGCCGAGTTCGATCAAAGGAGAACGACCTCTGTATTCTATTGCGCTGACTTACCGTAGCTATTTTCGCCGTCGGTGCCCTTCATAAATCCGCACTCCACCAATGTCCACATACCGCAGAATATTGATACTAAAGTGACAATCGCTTGAGCGGCCATCATAGGCGTCATCGAGTCGACCGTCATGGTATCTGCTGCAATATCAGCACCACCTAAACGACCCAAAATGATAGGGACGTACAGTAATAACCACCAATTGGATTTATTTCTATCGTGCCAACGTTTGGCGGTTACCGCTAAGTCGGGGATCAACAAACAAACCACAACAGCCGATAGAATATAGCCGCCCATATTGCCTAAGCCACTTTGGGCAAGAAAAGCGCCCATGCCTAAAATCACAGCGTAATAAAAAATATTCCATATCCAAAAACGCTGTCGACCAATTCTTCCTTGAAAAGAAAATAGCCACTGTTTCCAACTCATCTTGATACCTTAATAAATCCAATTAAAAATTAACGACCTTTTGAAAACACTCTCGATCCATATCTCGAATGTTGACTGTTAAGATCGCCACAAAATCCGCCTTACCACGCAGTGCTGCCATGATGGCTTGCGACAATGCTTGCTTTTGCTCCACAGTTCGACCGCTTAATAACTCCACGGTAACGTGAATAAAATCAACCGTATCGGCTTTATCGCCAATCAACCAATTATGTGGACGTAATGTGCGCGATTTCACATCCATTGCTTGAAATAACCCACTATCAATCGTGGCATGGTGCAAATCTTCTAATAACGCCTGCACATTGACACGTTCTTCAATTGAATCTGAATATTCCATCACTACATTTGGCATTTTCTTTCCTCAATAAATAATCCAACGTTTGCCGCCAATTCCTGTTTGGTTAACATACCGATTTAAGTCAAAATTGCCACTTAACCATCTCGATTTATCTACTATAATCACGCTGAAAATTAATGAAAACTAAACTAACGTTAATCAGGCGATGCTGACATGACTAGAATCATGATCTCATCACATTATTCTGTTATATTCACTGGTAGTACATTTTGGGTTAAAGCCCGCTCATTTATAAAATTGGAGAATATCCTATGCGTCATCCTGTAGTTATGGGTAACTGGAAACTAAACGGTAGCAAAGCAATGGTAACTGAGCTACTAAACGGACTTAACGCTGAACTTGAAGGCGTGACAGGTGTAGACGTTGCAGTAGCGCCACCAGCGTTATTCATCGATCTTGCAGAACGCACTCTTACCGATGCGGGCAGCCAAATCATTCTAGGTGCTCAAAACACTGATCTAAACAACAGCGGTGCTTTCACTGGTGATATGTCTCCAGAAATGTTGAAAGAATTCGGCGCATCTCACATCATCATCGGTCACTCTGAGCGTCGTGAATACCACCACGAATCAGACGAGTTCGTTGCTAAGAAATTCGCATTCCTAAAAGAAAACGGCCTAACGCCAGTTCTTTGCATTGGTGAATCTGAAGCACAAAACGAAGCGGGCGAAACCGTTGCAGTATGTGCACGTCAAATCGACGCAGTGATCAACCTTCTAGGTGTTGACGCTCTTAACGGCGCTATCATTGCTTACGAACCAATCTGGGCAATCGGTACTGGTAAAGCAGCAACAGCTGATGATGCACAACGCACTCACGCGCAAATCCGTGCTCACATCGCAGCGAAATCTGAAGAAGTGGCTAAAAACGTTGTGATCCAATACGGCGGTTCTGTTAAACCTGAAAACGCAGCAGCTTACTTCGCACAACCAGACATCGATGGTGCTCTAGTTGGCGGCGCAGCACTTGACGCGAAAAGCTTTGCCGCTATCGCTAAAGCAGCCGCTGAAGCAAAAAAAGCATAATTAGCTGAATTGAGTTCATCTCTCACATTTGAGAGCTTGCCCTCGAAGCTGATGCATTAAAAAAGGGTTAGTGAGATATTTCTCATTAACCCTTTTTGTTTGATGCGAATAACGCCAATTTATTGGATTCTAACCACACTCATTATTCGTTACTAATCGCGCTCTTACTATCACCATAGAACAGAGAAATCACTTCATGCACACTACCTTGCTTATCTAGCGTCACTTGCCAAATCTCACCATTATGAGCAATCTCTCGTGGGTATTCAGGCAAGATATTGGTCAGGATCGCTTTGATCATTCTCATGGTAACCGCATGGGTGATAATCAACACATTGCCTTGCTCTGTACTAAACATATCATCAAAAAATGGCTGTAATCGAGCGGCAATCATTTCATAAGACTCGCCCCCCCCCTCTGGTACCCATTTCCAACGCAATGCTCGATCATGGCAATAATCTGGCTCATCATCTAAATCGGCATAAGTTTTACCGGCATATTTACCCAGATCTTGCTCGACTAAACGCGCATCGCTCTGCGCCGTTAAGTCAAGCTCACTTTCAAAAGGGTGACCGGTTTGCTGTGCTCTTAATAAAGAAGAGGTAATAACCTTGTCTATTTTATGATCTTGACAAAACTCTTGTGCGATTTGCTTCGCATCGTCCTTTCCGGTTTGGGTTAAAGGGAAATTAATTTGCGAGGCCAGTATATCGGCTAAGTTTGCTTCGCTTTGCGCGTGTCTCATAAAATATAGTGTGGTCATATTGGTCTCTGTTTATTCAAATAAATCGATTATATACCCAAGTAACTTGTTAAATGCAATTTCAGCGAGAATAAACCGACACACCATTCACCCAAGTTTGTTCAACTTGATGATCCGTTATCGACAATGCCACCATCGATGCTTTTTTGCCTACCACTAAAGAGCCTAACTCATGCTCAATACCGAGTGACTTGGCTGGTGTTAATGATGCTCGTAGCCAAGCTTTTTCTAATGGCATATTTAACCAGTTAGACAAATTAAATACCGCATTTTTTAAAATTAAGGTACTGCCCGCCAAACCACCAGCATCAGTACGAACCACGCCTTCAACTACATTGACTTGATATTCGCCAAGTTGATACTGCCCATCCGGCATTCCAGCCGCTTGCATGGCATCGGTGATCAGCGTTAAGCGCTCCCCACAACAACGATACGCAACATCAATGGCCGTAGGGTGAACATGGTGGCCATCGGCGATCATTTCAACATAGCTATTTGGATGACAAAGCCCTGCCCCCACCACGCCTGGATCGCGATGATGCAAGCCTCGCATACCATTATAACAATGCACTATGCCATCCGCTCCCGCGTCTAGTGCGCGATTAACGGTATCGAAATCTGCGTCGGTATGGCCGAGCATCACTTTAATATCACAAGATTTCAGATGCTTAATGATTTCTAATGCGTTGCTTTTCTCTGGTGCCAGCGCAACTTTTCTTAAGGTGTCACCCGCTAGTGCCTGCCAAGATTTCAATTCAGCTACGGTTAAGTCTCTAAACCACTCAGTTGGATGTGCACCACGGTTTTTCTCGGTAAAATATGGCCCCTCAAGGTAGCCACCCAATAACTCAGCGCCAGAAACGCCAGATTGAGTACTTAACCCGATTTGCTTTAGTGCTGCTTCGATTTTAACCGGTGGTGCGGTGACGGTCGTAGCCAGAAAGCCCGTCACACCATTTTGAGCAAAAAATGTCGACATCGAATCTAACGCATGATGAGTGGCATCCATCACATCATGCCCCATCGCGCCGTGCACATGGGAATCTATTAACCCTGGTAGCAGTATTGTCTCACCTAAATCGATAACTTTTTTATCATCATATTTATGTTGCTCGTAACGGTCGATCGCCTCAATATAACCATTTTCATCAACCGTTAAGATCTGCTGATCTCGCCACGATTGATCGACTAATACTCGTTTCGCCAGAAAATACTGCTTATCCATAATTAAATACCGTCGTCTATTTCTTCAACTTTCTTATCTGCCGCTTTCACCATCTCATCAAACAAACTGGTCATGCCACGATGACCACATACTAACGCTTGCTGTCTAAATTCAACCAAATTTAGCTCATCTCTTTCCAATAACATTTCGGCTGCCATTTGCAAATTTGTTCCGGCAATCACTTCTACATCAGTTCTTTCTTGAGCAATAAGTGACGCGACTCTGAAAGGAGAACCACCAAGTAAATCGGTTAAGAATACGATACCGTCATTGCTATCAATGTCAGCCATATCATCACGAATCTGTGCTTCTAGTTGCTCTGTCGTCATGCCTTCTTTGAAATCAACAAAGCGAAATTGCTCTTGCTCGCCAACAATCAAACGAATGGCTTCCGCCACCCCACTGGCAAAGGCACCATGGCCTGATAAAATAACTGCGATCATAATTTTCTCTTTTTATTAAATAAGGCCAGAATATCTCTGGCCTTAGTTCTAGGGGGAATTGAATTTATAGTACGCCTGCAAATCGACCGGCAACACCCACTACAGCGGTGATACAGATTAATTTAAGTGGGCTCCAACCTCTTTTCACTAATGCAAACATCGTTAATGTATAAACAAGCGGTAAGAAAGCTGGCATCAGTTTATCTATTACATCGGCTTGCAGTTTAACCACCGCGTGGCCAGCTGTAATTTCCGCTGTAGTCGCAAATTTCACATAAGTTGCGACCAATGCGCCGATAACCGTCATACCAACCATGGAGGCCGCGTGGCCAACCTTCTTGGTATTCGACTTAATCAATGGGATGGCAGAAACCCCCATACGATAAGCATAGTGCGCTAAGCCAAAACGTAAACCAAAGTGGACGGTATTGAACATGAGTAAAAATACAACCGCACCTAAAATAGAGCCTTGCAGCGCTAAGTCAGCACCAATACCACTACAAATAGGTAATAATGTTAACCAGAACATCGCATCACCGATACCACCCATTGGTGCACCTACGGCAATCTTAGTACTTTGAATACTGTTTACATTCTGCTTTGAACGCTCCATCGCCAACACGATACCCATTACAAATGTCACCAAGAACGGGTGAGTATTGAAAAAGCCTAGATGCCCTTTCATTGCTTTGGATAAATCTTCATCGTTAGTATGGATTTTTTTCAGCGCTGGCAGCAAACCAAATAACCAGCCTGAAGCTTGCATACGTTCATAGTTAAACGATGCTTGCAAAAACATTGAACGAAACGCCATTTTATTAATATCGGAGCGAGTAAGATCGGCCCCCATACTTTGATCTTGATATTCATCAGCCGCGACTTCTGTTGAAGCTGATTTTTGGTTGTTATTAGATTCCATCTTCAAATTCCTCAACAGTATTGATGCTAGTAGCTGGAGCAGGTTTACGCATAAAGTCGATGACAGCCATTGCGGTTGCACCCAGTGCTATCGCTAAAATTGGCAGTTCCAACCAAGCCGCTGCAACAAATCCTAAAATGAAATATGGAATGTAGACATTTTTCATCATAATTTTCATTAATACCGCAAAACCAATCGCAGGCATCATACCGCCGGCAACCCCTAAGCCATCAACCAACTCTTTTGGCAAGCTGTTGACCATAGCGCCAGCATGTTCCGCACCAATATAAATCGGTAAGAATGCGCATAAGAAATAGAACACACCCAACACCAGCATTGCAAAGTAGTTCACCTTTTCAATGCCGCGAGTGTCAGCGTTATCCGCCATTTTGTCACATTTCGCCATAACCGCAGACATCGCAGAGAATAGAAAAGTGATCCCCATTTGTACCGCAACTGCAAAAGGTACAGCCACGCCAACCGCAACATCAGGCTTTACATGAGTAGTAATCGCAAAGGTAGTACCAACAATAGTACCGATGATCACATTTGGTGGCTGAGCGCCTGCTAGTGGCGCGAGTCCCATCCAGATAAGCTCTAAAGTACCACCGACAATAATACCGGTATGTAGATCACCCAGAATAAAGCCTACAATCGGCCCTAAAACTACTGGACGGTGGAAGTGAGTCAAACCGTTAAATAAATCGAGCCCTGCAAAGAATGCTAATACACCTAGCATCAGGGCCTGCATTAATCCTATTTCCATTACGCTAATCCTTATTTGATTAAGCTAAAGATGTCGGTTGCGCTTTCAGTTGGCACGCCTTGAATAGAGCATGCTACGCCGTGCGCTTTCAGTGCTTTGAAAGAAGCGATATCACTCTCATCCACTGACACTGTTTTATGAATTTGAGTCTTCGACTCGATGTAATGCATGTTACCAACATTAATATTGTCAATCGCAACACCACCTTCCACTAACTTTTGGAAGTCTTGCGGAGTCTTGCAAACCAATAGGATTTTCTGACGGTCATTGGCTTTATGAATATTGTCGATGGTTTTTTGAATCGACCAGAAGCGAATCGCAATACCATCGGCAATCACCATTTCCATCAAGTTCTGCTGGATTTGGTCTTCAGCGACGGCATCATTAGCAACAACAATAATGTTAGCGCCGGCAAAGCCAACCCATTGAACACCCACTTGACCATGAACTAAGCGTTCATCAATTCGGCTTAATACGATATTTGGCATAGTCTTTTCCTTATTAAGAATTCAATTAATTATTTGTTGTAGCTATAAATTGTCACGCCTTGCACTACTCGGTTTACTTCACCAGAAGGGCAAGGATTATCCGGGCCAAAACCTAACGCTAACGATTTTTCAAACGACAGCATTTGGGCAAATAATATATAAGGGAAGCTCAACCAGATTTCATCACCGGTTACTTCGCCAACTTCAAGTAAGCTTAGGTTTTCTTCAGGTGTTTCACTTAAACCAATGACTTTAGCGGCTAAACCATCACGATTTAATTCATTAAAGAGGTCTAAATCATATTGACGGGTATAAGCCTTTGATGAAATGAACTGAATAACCAATGCTTTATCATTAATAGTAAATTTAGGTCCATGACGGAAACCTAGTGATGAGTCAAAAGCGGTCATTACTTTACCAGCACTAAGCTCTAATGACTTTAATGACGCTTCTTTGGCTAAACCGGCAAAACCACCACTGCCTAATACGATTAAGCGTTCATAATCCATCGCGGCCAATTGCTTAATAAGCGGTTGCCATTGTTCCAATTTCGCTGTGCACAAGGTTGCAATTTCTTGACTCGTCGCAACCAATTCATCAGAGGCAACTTGACCAATCAGCGCCAATGCCGATAGCGTCATGCAACTAAAGCTTGATGTCATGGCAAAGCTTTTATCATTCGAGCCTTCAGGCATTAACAAGCTGTAAGCATTAGAAACGGTGTTGGCATATTGAGCTAATTCACCTTCAGGGTTACAAGTTAGAATAAGGTGGTAACACTCTTCCACCACTTGGTTGGCAATCGCGACTGCGGCGGTGCTTTCTGGGCTATTACCTGAGCGAGCAAATGACACAACTAAAGTCGGTTGTTTCGCATTTAATGTCTTCTCTGGATTCGCTACAATCTCAGTGGTGGCAATAGCTTCTACTGAGAAGTTCGCTTTTTCATTCAAATATGGAGCAACCGCATCCCCCGCAAAAGCAGACGTTCCCGCACCAGTTAAAATTACGCGCAGATCTTGCTTAGCAAAAATAGGAGCTAAAAAAGCATCAATTTCATTATTTTTACTGCTAATAGTTTGGGCAATCTCTTGCCATAAACGTGGTTGATGAGCAATTTCATTCGCCGTATGGAAACCATTACGTTCCACTAACCATTCGCTTGAATAACCTAAAATTTGTGTCATTTTTGATTTCCTACTTAAACTGTTGGGCGACAAGCTTGTGCGTACATGCTGGTCACTTCCATAATTTTATGAATAACAATCGCTTGTGGTGTGTTCTCGATTTCGCCACAGGCAATCGCCTTCATTTGCTCTGGTAAATACTGACTTAAAATAGTCATCGGAGCTGGGGTTGCAGTGAGATTGGCAAACAATTGCTCGGTGGCCGTTTGAATTGCCACCTCTGGCCAGTAATAACGAATGCGATCACTTAGGCTATAAATGCAATCAAGTTTGAGTTGATGGCCAGCTTCTTGATAATAAGGCTGCCAATACTTAGGATTTTTATCCATTACCGCTTCAACCACAGCGCGTAAGTTGCTCGCTTTTGAGTCACCTAGCCATTCTTTTTCAACGCAATCTAAAGCAAATAGTGCCTCTCTTAATGCGAAGGTTAATGCTGGTCCCACTTTTAAAATGGCAAAATGATCATTCACTAAGGCTTGGTAAGCGCTAGGAATTTGGTAGTCGGTTGAATGTGCTTCAAATACCATTTGAGGGTATTGATCGACCACTTTAGATAATGATTGTGCTTTGTCGCTGTTGTAGATGATCACTTTATGGTGATCGAATTCCACACCAGGTTGTACAACTAAGCCAACCACTCGTGGCCAAGCGTCTGATACGCCAGCGCTTTCAAAAGCATCTCGATGAGCATCGATTGTTGTTACCGCATCTTGTGGAGTCGTTAATTCTAATTCATTTTCTAGACTTTCTTGCGCGCCTCCAGGGACTGGCACTTCAGTTCCAACGATATAAGTTGGTTTTTCACCGCCCACTTTCTGCCAAGTCGTTTCCGCAACTTTACATAAACGTGCAGCCCTTTGTGCCACAATCGCATCAGTCAATGGTACTGGGTCGCCTTTGCATGACATAGAACAATCAAGGTGAATTTTTCTAAAGCCAGCCGCAACATAAGACTCGATCAATACTTCTGATTTTTCCATTGCATCATCAGCATCTAAAGACTGCCAACAGTTAGGCCCTAAGTGGTCGCCACCGAGTAATACGCGCTCTTTTGGTAGCCCTACTTTATTCGCCAGCTCAAATACCATTGCAGCAAAATCAGTTGCTTGCATTCCAGTGTAACCACCAAATTGATTGACTTGATTGGAGGTTGCCTCGACTAAAACATGGCTACCATCTTGTACGCCTTGTAGTAATGCAGCCTCTAAGACTAACGGGTGAGCAGAACACACCGAATAAATACCAACCGCTTGGCCTTGTTTATGTTGTTCAATTAATTTTACTAAGCAGTCCATTCGTTTCCCCTGATTCATCTTATTAAGTTGCAGTCACCTTACACCCAAAAGAAAGATATCGAAACCAATAGTGCCTTTCATTTCCTTTCTTTTGTGTGTACGATCACAAAATAAATCACAAAATAAATCACAAAATAGAAAAAGAAAGACAACGAAAGGTGAGGGAATGATGATGCTAAATATTAAAGTGGTAGAATTTAATCACTTTTTTATACAAGATATCAGCAGTGAAGGAACACCATAGATATGACTTTACTTTAAAATCAATAATATAAATTAAAGTGATATATTAAATTAAATTAAATTAATAATTAGAAGCCGCTTATGAAAAATACCAGCCAGAGAAGAGAAGACATTCTTACCAAGCTTAAAGATTTAGGAAGTGTCACTGTCGCCAATCTGGCGCAGCAATACTCGGTGAGCTCGGTAACTATCCGTAATGATCTCGCATTTTTAGAACAACAAGGTGCATTAATGCGATCTTATGGTGGGGCAATTAATAAGCAAAATGTGATGGATGAATCTTCAATCGAAGAAAAAAGCGCATTAAATTCATCTCAGAAATGCAATATCGCCCAGATGGCGGCCTCACTAATCCAAGATGGCGATAGTGTGATCTTTGATTCCGGAACCACCACTGAAAAAATCACTGAATATTTGAATCCAAATCAAGATGTTATCGTCATGACCAATGGGCTCAATGTGGCACAAAAATTATTGCAACATGATAACGTCGAATTAATGATGACCGGTGGCAGTCTGCGTAAAAAGAGCCTCTCATTCTACGGGGTACAAGCGGAGGAAAACCTAAAAGCTTATCATTTTGATAAACTCTTTTTGGGGGTGGATGGTTTTCATTTAGAAAGAGGGATAACCACCCACAATGAACATGAAGCGCGCTTAAACCGCACTATGGCAAGTATTGCTAATGAAGTTATTGTGGTGACCGATTCGAGTAAATTTGGCAAAATCAGCCTGCATAAGATCTTAGCCCCGCAAAATATCACCATGCTGATAACCGACTCAAATATTCCAGATGATTATATGGCAGGTTTAGAGAAGCAAGGAATCAAAGTGATTATTGTTTAAATAAAAAAAACCTTGCCCGCAATATGAGTAACTCACTATTGTGGACAAGGTTTCAATGTTAGTCGTGAACTAAATGTCTTGTGATATGAAGCTTAAAACAACTGTTCCGCGACTTTGTAGAGATCAGTCTTTACCGGACGACGCATATTTTCAATTGCATCGATAATATCGTGGTGTACTAATTCTTCTTTTTGAATGCCAACACAACGGCCACCATGACCTTCAAGCAGAAGGTGAACCGAGTAGTTACCCATACGAGATGCCAAGATTCGATCAAATGCAGTTGGAGTACCACCACGCTGTAAATGCCCAAGGATCGTTGCACGGGTTTCACGGCCCGTTATCGCTTCAATTTCTTTCGCTAATGCATCAACATCGGTTAAATGCTCAGTCATCGCAATAATGGCGTGCTTTTTACCTTTAGCAATACCATCTAAAATATTCTGTACCAATGCTTCTTTATCAAAGCCCGTATCCGGTGTTACCACATACTCACAACCACCCGCAATACCGGCCATCAAGGTTAAATCACCACAGTAGCGACCCATGATCTCGACAATTGAAATACGCTGGTGAGAGGTTGATGTATCACGCAGACGATCAATCGCATCAATAACCGTATTTAAAGCGGTCATGTAGCCAATGGTGTAATCGGTACCGGCGATATCGTTATCGATAGTGCCTGGTAGACCGATACATGGGAAACCCATTTCAGTGATTTTCTTTGCGCCCATGTAAGAGCCGTCACCACCGATAACCACTAACGCGTCGATACCGTGTTTTTTCAGGTTGGCGATGCCTTTTTCACGCACGGCTACGTCTTTAAATTCAGGGAAACGCGCTGAACCTAAGAAAGTACCACCACGGTTGATCACATCTGATACGCTAGAGCGATCTAACTTCTCAATGCGGTCTTCAACTAAACCAAGGTAGCCATCGTAGATACCAAACACTTCTAGCCCTTCGCCTAGTGCGGTACGGACTACACCACGAATTGCTGCGTTCATGCCTGGTGCATCACCACCACTTGTTAAAACACCGATCTTCTTAACCATGTTTTTCACCCTTAAAATATCAAAATATAAAATTGGTTTACTTGGATCTTCTACTGCATTTTTGGCTAATCTTTGCCAATTTAATCTGAGATCCAATGTCTTTACTTACCGTTACTTGACCGTAAGTTTATGTTGTTTTATCTGCCAGTATAGGCATTTTTATAACGTTATAAGCAATATACAAGCTTGTTATGACAGCATGTTGATTCACATCACTTTCACGCAAGTTTTTTCATATGTGAACAAGATAGTCAATTGTGAGTAATTTGTCTCTAATTGAATGATCTTTGTCACACTTTTTATCCGATTATTTTATGCAATTTTTTCTCAACTGGCTAATTTAACGGTCGATACTTTGCTGCAGGTACGACGGATATCGGATCTTGGTGAATGATGACATCGGAGTGAGGGAATAATCTATCGAGTTTTTCTTCCACTACATCGGAAATGCGATGCGCTTCTATTAATGGCAAATCATCATCCAGTTCGATATGTATTTGAATAAAGCGCATTGGCCCCGACATCCGAGTGCGTAAGTCATGTGCGCCTAATACCCCTTCAATCGACACGCAAGCAGAGTGGATCGCTTCCACTTCTTCTTCGGGTAGTTGACGGTCGAGTAACGATTGCACCGCTTCTTGCGCCATTTGGTAAGCACTGTAAATAATATAGAGACCAATCCCAACCGCAAATACTGCATCCGCTTGTTTGTAGCCATACCAACTTAGAACTAAGGCAATCATAATGGCAATGTTCATGTATAAATCGGTTTGATAATGCAGCGAATCGGCGGCGATCGCTTGGCTACCGGTTTTACGCACCACATGCTTTTGGAATATCACTAACCCTGAAGTTAAGACAATAGCAAAGGCGCTGACCCATACCCCAATCTCGGGAGACACTAACGCTTGTGGGCGAAAGAAACGTTCAACCCCGTTTAGCAATAAGAAACAAGCCGAACCTGAAATAAACATTGCTTGCGCCAACGCGGCTAACGATTCTGCTTTACCATGCCCAAACTGATGCTCATCATCCGCCGGTTGCAATGCGTAACGCACCACTAATAAATTAGTTACTGAGGCGGCTAAATCCAATAAAGAATCAACTAAAGAAGCCAATAAGCTGACCGAGTTGGTTTGCCACCACGCCACGACTTTGACCAATAACAAGATAGAGGCAATGACCATGGCAGCCCATGCCGCTGAGTTCACCAGTTTTGCGTAGTTTTTTTCCATTACTTATTCTTTACCTATTTCTCAAATATATTACTTTAAAACGTATGACTATTTACTGCGATCCCGTGAATAATGAAGGCGCATAACAACAGCACTTTAATCACCAAGAGGTTATAATTTTTCAAGTTTCGCGTAAGCGGTCACTAACCATTTTATTCCTTCGCCATTAAACGCCACTTGCACTCGGCTTTGCTGACCACTGCCCTCAAAATTAATGATAGTCCCTTCACCAAATTTAGGGTGACTGACTCTTTGGCCTAACCCATAACCAGTGCTGTTGAAGGTTTCCTTAACCGCACTTGAGCCAAAACGACCAGACGTTGCTGGGCGGCTAACTTGCGCTTTCATCCGCACTTCTTCAACACAGCTTTCTGGGATCTCGCGAATAAAACGTGACGGTTTATGGTATTTCTCTTGCCCATACACTCGGCGCATTTCTGCATAGATAATGTAGAGCTTTTGCATCGCTCGGGTCATACCAACATAACAAAGTCGACGCTCTTCTTCTAAACGCGCCGCATCTTCTGCCGACATTTGATTAGGGAACATCCCCTCTTCCACCCCAACCATAAACACTAACGGGAACTCCAAACCTTTAGCACTGTGCAGCGTCATAAGTTGCACCGCATCGGTAAACTCATCCGCTTGCCCTTCGCCGGCTTCAAGTGCTGCATGCGATAAAAATGCCGACAACATACTCATGTCATCCGCTTCTTCTGGCTTTTCAAATTGACGCGCAGCGGTGACTAATTCTTCCAAGTTCTCGATACGAGCTTGCGATTTTTCGCCCTTCTCGGTTTCATACATGGTGAACAAGCCCGACGATTTAATCGCATGATCAAATTGCTCATGTAAGGCGAGATCGTAAGTATCATCTTCCAGCGCCACAATTAATTCGACAAAACGACCAAATGCCATTGCGGCGCGGTTAGGCAGCACCTTTTCTTCAATTAATTGTATCCCCGCTTGCCACAAAGTAATGCCACGATCGCGCGCGGTCATACGGATGGTTTCAAGGGTTTTATCCCCTAAACCGCGCGTGGGGGTATTCACAATTCGCTCAAAAGCCACATCATCATTGCGATTATTCATTAGACGCAAATAACCTAATGCATCTTTAATTTCTTGGCGCTCGAAGAAACGTTGACCGCCATAAATACGATACGGCAAACGAGCTTGAATTAATGCCTCTTCCAAGACTCGCGATTGCGCATTGTTACGATACAACATCGCGCAACTGGTGAGCGGGGTGCCTTTTTCATGCCATTCTTTTATTTTACTGACCGCAAAGCGTGCTTCATCGAGATCGTTATAAGCAGAATAAAGCGAGATCGGCTCACCTTCATCGCCATCGGTCCATAAATCCTTGCCCATGCGCTCGGTGTTATTACTGATCAGCTCATTGGCAGCATTCAAAATATTTTTGGTTGAGCGATAATTTTGCTCTAAGCGAATGGTGCGTGCGGCGGTAAATTCACGCAGGAACTTTTGAATGTTTTCAATTTGTGCACCACGCCAACCATAGATAGATTGATCATCATCGCCCACGATCATCACATGGGCATCACGCCCTGCCATCATGCGTAGCCAAGCGTATTGAATGTTGTTGGTATCTTGGAATTCGTCCACCAAAATGTGCTTAAAGCGCGCTTGGTAATGCTCACGAATATGCACTTTATCGCGCAGTAATTCATGGCAACGTAATAAGATTTCAGCAAAGTCGATAAGACCCGCGCGATCACACGCTTCTTGATAGGCTTGATAAATTTGCAGATAGGTTTTAGCAACCGGATCGTGATAGGTATCAATATGACTTGGGCGCAGACCTTCATCTTTTTTACCATTGATCCACCAGCATGCTTGTTTGGCCGGCCATTGTTTTTCATCTAAGTTTTGCGCTTTAATCAAACGGCGCAATAAACGCAGCTGATCTTCAGAATCTAAGATCTGGAAATCTTCTGGTAGTTTAGCATCCATATAGTGAGCGCGAAGAATACGATGACAAATACCATGGAAAGTCCCGTTCCACATGCCTGATGAAGTGCCCATCATTAACTCTTCAATCCGTCCACGCATTTCGGCCGCGGCTTTATTGGTGAAGGTTACCGACATAATTGAAAACGGCGACGCTTGCTCAACCGATAATAACCAAGCAATACGATGAACCAATACTCGTGTTTTACCACTGCCAGCCCCCGCGAGTACTAACAAGTTCTCAAGCGGCGCAGCTACGGCTTCACGTTGTCGGTCGTTGAGACCATCGAGTAATAAAGAAGGATCCATCATGATTCCACTGGTTATTTATACATTACTACCAGTATACATGAAGCATGGTTTAACCATAAGACCCTCGGGCATGAAAGATAAAAATTAAGAACCACACTCATAAAGTAAAAGTAATGAAATTTTATCCAGCCTAACTCGTTCTATTTATTCTAATCATTCTAAATACTGATAAAATATATAAAGACACAGTAAAACACATCAAAACTTATGGAGAAGATATGATGAAACGTTACTGGAAGATCCTAATTTTTACCTTACTACTGAGTACTCAAGCCTTGTTTGGCACTCAGGTGATGGCTGCCAGCGATGCTATTTACACCACGCATTTTAGTGATAAAGCCCTAAAAGGTTATGACACAGTGGCCTACTTTACCCAAGGGAAAGCGGTGCAAGGCAGTAAACAATTCAAAACGACTTATCAAGGCGCGGTATGGTGGTTTTCAAGCAAAAAAAACTTAACCGCATTCAAAACACAGCCTGAAAAGTACGCGCCTCAATATGGCGGCTATTGTGCTTGGGCGCTAGGTGCAGACAACTCACTCGCACCGGGTTCGCCTCTACAATGGACTATTTACAACAAGAAACTGTATATCAATTACGATAAAAATATTCAGGATAAATTTCTCGTCAATATGGAAGATTTGATTGAAAGCGCCGATCAACGTTGGCCAAAGATCTTAGAGTGAAAATAAACTATTTTACGGAGGTAAGTGTACAATATTTTTCTTATGATTAGACAACTCAACGTCAGTTGCACCTAAAAGAATACTGATTACAAAATTTCGGTCAAAGTGTTTAGATTTGCAAGTCTACACTCAATATTTAATCATCATTGACAAATGATTTAAGTTACCTAATCACCGTCATCGTCTTATGATAAAGCTCAATACAGAAAAATACCCAGTTAAATGCAGTGATCCCATAAAAATTTAACTGGGTTTTTTCTATTTTATCGCAGATATAAATTTTTCTGTAATCTGTTTCGGTCTAGTTATCGCGCCACCAACAACAACAGAGTGGCAACCAAGTTCTAAGCACCGCTTTGCCATTTCAGGCGTCTCAACATTTCCCTCTGCTATAACTGGGATATTGACGGAGTTAATAACATCTTTGAGGAATTTGAAATCATCAATATATAATTTCATCCCTTTCGTGTCCTTAGTATAGCCATGCAAAGTAGTCGAAACACAATCAAATTTTAACTTATCGGCAAAGATTGCATCCTCTAAGGTAGCAATATCAGCCATCAGCAATAAATTAGGATACTTAGATTTAATTACACTAACAAAACTAGCTAAATTTTCGTTGTATGGTCTTGATCTTGATGTGGCGTCTACAGCTATCATCTCAGGATTAACCGACATCAATTCATCGACTTCATTAATTGTACTCGTAATAAATACATCCGAATCCGAGTAATCCCTTTTTATAATTCCGATGATTGGTAATTTGACTACAGATTTTATTTCTATAATATCAGATACTGTATTTGCTCTCAGCCCATTAGCACCACCTAACTCAGCGGCCAATGCCATTCGACCCATTATAAATGAACTATATAATGGCTCATCCTCCAAAGCTTGGCACGATACAATTAGTCCACCTTTAGTTTTTGCAAAAAAATCACTCATAAGTTTAATAACTCTTCTAATTCATTTCTTATTATGGTCACATGGGGACCATAAATGACTTGTACACCATTACCCTTCATAACAATGGCAACAGCTCCTGTCGCTTTCAAACCAGACTCATCGACCTTTGATGAATCATTTAATGTCATGCGTAATCTTGTCGCACAACAATCAACATCCGCTATATTAGCTGAACCACCTAGATGTTTGACTATCAATATAGCTCTATCAGCCCCTGATACATCAATAACTTTTGACGACTCTTCATCTTCACGGCCTAACGTCTTAAGGTTCAATTTTTTAATTAAAAATGAAAAGGTAAAATAATATAAGAAGAACCAAACAACACCGATAACAGGAACCATCATCCAATTGGTTTTAGACTCCCCTTGTAAAACACCAAATAAAATAAAATCAATGAATCCTCCAGAGAAGGTTTGACCTATTGTTATCTGGAATATATGAGCCAGCATAAAAGCCAAACCATCAAATATCGCATGAATAAAGTACAGTATTGGAGCAACAAACAGGAATGAGAACTCTAACGGCTCTGTTATACCCGTTAAAAAAGATGTTAACGCTGCAGACAACATTAACCCACCAACTCGCGCCTTATGTTCGGGCTTTGCACAACGATATATCGCCAATGCAGCCCCCATCAAACCAAACATCATTGTAATAAATCGACCCGACATAAACCGGGAGGTACCTATATAAAAGTGTTGAACTGATGGGTCAGATAATTGTGCGAAAAATATACGTTGTGTACCTTCAACCATAACGCCATTAACCATTTCTGAGCCACCAAGAGCTGTTGTCCAAAAAGGTAAATAGAATATATGGTGCAACCCAAACAGACCCAACATCCGCAAAATAAATCCGTAAAAGAAGGTTCCGATATATCCAGTAGTTTCAATTAACCCTCCCATGGCAAAAATCACAGACTGAACTTTAGGCCAAATAAGGAACATCAAAGCACCAAGAATAATTGCAGAGAATGCTGAAACTATAGGTATAAAACGTGATCCCCCAAAGAAACCAAGAAATTTAGGAAGCTCTATATTATTAAATTTAGTATGTAAGTAATTAACCATTATACCAACGACGACCCCGCCAAAGACTCCCGTATCAAGTGTTTGGATGCCAAGAATCATGCCTTGTCCAACAGCACCTAAATTGTCTGAGGCTAAAGAATGCTGCAAAACAAGCATTGCATTAATAGTTGAATTCATGACTAAATATGCAAGTAAGGCAGCCAAACCAGCGGTACCTTTATCATTTTTAGCAAGACCAACGGTAACCCCAACCGCGAACAATACAGGTAAGTTAGCAAAAACAATTGAACCTGCGGAGGTCATAATTGTAAATATGGCTTGCAAAAATGGAATATTTAAAAAAGGATAGGCTATTAAGGTATTGGGATTTGATAAAGCCCCACCAATACCAAGCAATAAACCAGCGGCAGGCAACACCGCAATTGGAAGCATGAAGGATTTTCCAAATTTCTGAGCAGATTCGAAGAAAGTAGATTGTACCATTGGACCTTTACTCCAGTCTTTGTTATTTATTGGAGTAATATTTCACATTGCAGATTGTAATTGAATCATAAGTTCATATTAATATGATAACGATCACAAATATTTCACGTCCAAGTCACCTAACGGATTGATTCTGTAGTTTTTCGTTTGTTTTCTTTCGTCTGCTCCGGGTTAAAACGAATTAATTCAGTATAGAGTAAGTCTAAAACAAACATCTGAGCGAATTTCGTACCTATTGAATCACCTTGCAACCAACTTTCACGGTTACCATTTAATAAAACAGAGTCGGCATAATTACAAATTTTTGAATTTAAATTATGCGTTAATGCGACAGTAAAAGCTCCGCCTTCTTGTGCTATTTTTAAAGCTTTTATCGTTTCAGGTGATTCTCCGGAGTGTGAAATAGCTATAACAACATCAGTGTCATTAAGTAATGATGACTTCATACACATAAAATGATTGTTGGAAATAGAATCGACGTTGTAACCAATTCGCATCAATTTATTTTTTGCTTCCTCAGCCGTTACCCCTGAGGAACCAACTCCAATAAAAGTTATAGATCTCGCATTAACTACCTTGTCAGAAACAGCTTTTAGCTCTTTAAAATTTAATAGACTTTTAGTTTCAGACAACACAGTCTGTAAGACCAATTGTAATTTATCCGCAATAAGTTCCATATCATCATTTATATCTATTTCACTTGATAATAAGTTAGGGTTTGATTGTGCACTTTGTGCAATAGATATAGCTAAAACCATCTTGAATTCTTGAAAGCCTGAATACCCTATTTTTTTACAGAATCGAATAATGCTAGCCTCTCCGACTTTAGCTAATAACGCCAGTTCAGCTATTGATAGGTTAGAGATCGAATTTGAATTCTCTAATATAAAATCAGCTACTTTTTGTGCCGATATTGGTAGACTATTTCTAATACTGCTTATTTTAGGGAGAACTTCTTCTCTATTGCTCATTTACATATGCCTTATTCTCAATGATTAATATGGTTTTACGACGTTTCAATGGACATTGAATACTGACATTTTCTCCTCAAAAATAACATAAAGATAGTTTAATTTACCTTTTGACTCTTTATCAGCATCATAACATAAACACTGTTTACACTTTTTTCTTACAGCTTTTCAAATTCCAGCTGAATATGCTCAATCAATAAACGTAGGCGCTTGGGCTGATAACGGTCTTTATGGTAAATCGCCGAAAAGGCCACATTGGGGATCTGCCAATCGGGCATGACTTTCACTAGCTTCCCTTGCTCGATCAACTCGCGACAATAAATACTCGGCACTCGGATCAGGCCGCACCCAGCCACCGCTGCGTTTAATAATGAGCGACCATTTTTACATTGAAATTGCCCTTGCACTTGCACATCAAAATCTGACGGTGGCAATGCGACGGTTTGGTGATGCCACTTTTTAACTGAGCCAGTTAAACAGTTATGTTGTAGTAAGTCTTTCGGGTGATCTAATGCTTGGCCATTGGCCGATAAATAGCTTGGACTAGCGAGCGTCACCATCTCTAAATCGAGTAATTTTTTGCCAATGAAGCCTGCATCTTCTAATTGCCCCATCCGAAATGCCACATCAAACTGGTCTGAAATCAAATCAACCCGATGACTGCTAAAATCCATTTCTAACGACACATCCGGATATTGCAGCATAAAACTCGACAACATGGAGGCGACGATTTCCTCCCCCAGATAGCCCCCAACACAGTTAATTTTAATGTGTCCGCGCACCTGCTCGACATCATCCAGCGCCACTAATAATGCTTGATTGATCCCTTGCAGATTGGTTTGGCATTGATGGAAGAATTGTTCACCTGCCGCCGTCAATTTTAAAGTACGGGTAGTTCGCAACAATAATGTCACCCCCATTTGCCTTTCCAGTTGGGAGATCTGCTTGGAGACATGTGAACGTGATACCTCTAGCGCCTCGGCGGCTTTGGTAAAATTGCCCAGTTCGGCGATCAACACAAAAGTGCGGATATCGCTTAAGTTAATTTGATTGATCATCTTGTTGTCCCACCTTAACTATCCAAACCACTTATTGTTTCCATATAGAAATAGTATTTCAACCAATGCCATATATATCAACATTAATATTATCCGTAAGATACATTCATACCAACAAGCGACAACAAAACCTTGTCTCTTAATCAAATATTCTGACAACCAATTTCGTCATAAAAAGGTGATCACATGAAAAAGTTAATCGTAATTACAGGTGCAAGTTCTGGTATTGGTGAAGCTATCGCCCGTCGTTTAAGCGGCGAAGGTCACCCTCTTTTATTATTGGCGCGTCGCGTTGATCGTTTAGAAGCATTAAACTTGCCAAATACCTTGTGCGCTAAAGTCGATGTGACTAATGCACAAAGCTTTGTTGATGCGGTTGCCATTGCTGAAACCAAATTTGGCCCAGTCGATGGTTTAGTCAACAACGCTGGCAGCATGTTATTAGGTCAACTGGATCAACAAGATGCCAGCGAATGGAAAACCATGTTTGATGTTAACGTGATTGGCTTAATGAATGGCATGCAGGCGGTGCTTGCACCAATGAAAGCACGTCAAACTGGCACTATCATTAACATCAGCTCGGTGGCAGGACGCAAAACCTTTGGTAATCACGCCGCTTATTGTGGCAGTAAATTCGCGGTACATGCGATTTCTGAAAATGTACGCGAAGAAGTGGCCGATTCTAATGTTCGTGTCACCACCATTGCCCCTGGCGCAGTGGATACGGAATTGTTATCGCACACCACATCAGATGCGATTAAAGATGGTTACAAAGATTGGACTGCAAGCATGGGCGGCGCATTAGTTGCTGATGATATCGCTCGCACTGTGGCGTTTGCTTACCAACAGCCACAAGGCGTTTGTATTCGTGAAATCGTGGTAGCGGCGACTCGTCAAACCATGTAAGTAAAGTGGTTCGCTTTGCTGTGAGAACCTATAAGCTAGCCCACTAAAGCCAAAGAAAAAGCATAAAGCGAGATCACGGATAAAATGCTCACAGATCAGCGCTTCAACCGTAAACATGACTGAAATAAACCGTCATTACACCGTGAGCGTGACTGAAATAAGTTGTCATTCCATACGCGAGTAGAACGAGCAGATAGGGAATCTCGCTTTAGCTTTCCTCAATAACAAAAAAATGCGGCGTGACTCAATTAACGAGTCACGCCGCATTTTATTTTAACAATACACTTCTAAATACAGTCTCGCCTTACAAGCCAAACACCCAAGCGGCTAAGGTATAGCTGATCCCTGTAATAAAGAAAATACCGACAATATTGAGCATAAATCCGGCGCGGATCATCTCTTTAATTCGCAACTGACCCGATGCAAACACAATACTGTTTGGCGGTGTTGCTACTGGCATCATAAAGGCACAACTGGCCGCTAATGCCGCAGGTATCGCTAACATTGCAGGACTTTGTCCCATCGCAATCGCAATTGGCCCAAGTAATGGTAAGAAGCCAGCGGCCGTGGCAGTATTACTGGTCACTTCGGTTAAGAAAATAATCGCCGCGGTCACAATCAACATCACGATAATAATTGGCATGCCACCAGTTGACGCTAAGCTATCCCCGATGAAATCAGCCAAGCCTGAGCTTTTTATTTGCGCTGCCAGACTTAAACCACCACCAAATAACAACAATATGCCCCAAGGCAGTTTCTTAGTGCTTTCCCAATCCAAAATAAACTCTTGTTTCTTCACATTGATGGGAATAATAAACAACAACAAAGCCGCAAACATCGCGATACTGGTATCGTTAATTGGCAACCCTGTCCATTTAGCTAATAACGGACGGAACACCCAACTGAGCGCCGCGCCAACAAAGATAACCGCGACCCATTTCTCCGCTTTACTCAACTTACCTAGCGCTTTTAATTGCTTACCTAATAAGCCAGTCGCATCGCCTTCTTGGGTATCGGGTAATTTATAAGAAATTTTAGTCAGCCAAACCCAAGTAAAGCCCAGCATAATGATCGACAATGGCAAACCCACCATCATCCACTTGCCAAAACCTAATTCCATGTTGTAACTGTCAGCTAAGTAGGCCGCAAGTAAGGCATTGGGTGGCGTTCCAATTAAAGTCGCCAAGCCACCAATACTGGCTGAATATGCAATACCTAACAGCAACGCACTGGCAAATTCTGGGTTTTTATCGCGCTTTTCGCCACACACAATACCAATGATCGACATACCAATCGGCAGCATCATTACAGCGGTCGCGGTATTACTCATCCACATCGACAAGAATGCGGTTACCATCATTAAGCCACCAATTTGATGGGCTGGTTTATTGCCTACCGTCAACATCGCCAACAAGGCCACACGTTTATGCAGATTCCACTTCTCCATCGCAATCGAAAGCAAGAAGCCACCCAAAAATAAGAAAATCAGTGGATTGGCAAATGCCGCGGTCGCTTCTTTTATTGAAGCAGTACCTAATAACGGCGATAGAATAATCGGCAGAAATGAGGTAACAGGAATCGGCGCCGCTTCAGTCACCCACCACACCGCCATCAAGGTCGCCAAACCGATCATACGCCAAGCGGGCACACTTAATCCTTCCAATGGCGGTGAAATAATTAAAGTAAGAAGTAAAATAAGGGGCCCAATAAAAAGACCTAAATAACGGTAGTTATTCGGAATAACCGATTCTTTTTCAAGCATGGACATAATGACATTTCCTAGGTGAGATCAGGGGCGTCTGTTTTAATATATGTCTAACAAAAAAGAAACATAAACACCTGTAGTTCGTGAGCTAACCGCAACCCGTTGTTTCCATTCTGTGATCAAAGTACCCATATTAAATGTAAGTATTAATGATTGATGTTTTAAACGCCTATTTTTAGCGACGACAAAACCGCTCAAACACAACAAGCTGGTATCCCCCTTATCCCCCTTATGCTGCTTTAAACCTACCTTGCTGTACTTTCAATTATAATTGGCCACTTAATTTCTGGTATTCGGACCAAGTCGAAGTAAATAGTAAGCTAAAGTTTCGATGATGAAGATTTAAAACCAAAGGCTTTCAAGATGTTGTAAACTTTTTAACGTCGCTGCAAAAAACACCTGATCCAATCATGGCTTGATAACGTATTACTCAATATGAATTCAATGAAGGTGATGACTATGCAGCAAATTGTGTATCGACTAAGCGACAAGGAGATCATCATCGCTGCCCAGCCTTTATTGCCAACAGATCTAACCCCATATCTGATCTTGGTCGCCAAGCATCAGGATAAGCACGCTTTTAATGTCTTGTTTACATTCTTTGCACCCAAAATAAAACGCTTTGGTATCAGTAAACTCAACAGCGAAGCCTTAGCCAAAGAATTGATTCAAGAAACCATGACCAAAGTATGGCGCAAAGCCCATTTGTATCATCCCGATAAAAGCGCGGCGACCACTTGGATATACACCATAATGCGTAATACTGCTTTTGATATGTTACGCCAAATCCAATCTCGCTCAGAAGAGTCATTATCGGATGATATTTGGCCACTAGATTCGATTATCGACAGTGCCCACAACACAGAGCAAACTCATCAATTTGAAGATCACCTGCTCTCTAAGCATTTACTTCTGCACCTCGATCGCCTTCCAGAAGCTCAGCAACAAGTGATAAGAGGTCTTTATTATCAAGATCTGTCACAAGAGCAACTGGCACAACATCTTGATATTCCGATAGGTACGATCAAATCAAGATTGCGATTAGCGTTGGAGAAATTAAAGCAATACATGGGGGAGAAGGAGCATGATTAAACATCACCCGACTACGACCATTTTACAGCGTTTCGTCGATGGCGATTTACCCGTATCGGTTTCAATTGTGGTGGCCAGTCACGTTGAGATGTGCCTACACTGCCAGCAACGCAGCATGCAATTAACCGAGCAGTCGGCGAAGGCATTATTTCAACAGGCTTCAGGTCAAGAGATTTTAGTGCAGTCATCTGATCTAGATGATCTAGATATGACCATAGACGAAATCAGCATGATGGACAGCATCACCAGTATTGATGTGACGGAAGATAAAATGGCTTCCGAGACACCATTACCCAAAACAGTGACTGAAATTGAGATCAACGGCACCCGTATTGCCCTGCCACGAGCCATGAAATCGATCGGCTTAAAACCATGGCAAGGATTTGGCAAGATCTCTCGCGCTCGCGCGGTGCTGGATGATGGTCACTTAAAAATGTCACTGCTACACATTGCCAAAGGTGGCGGCATTCCAACTCATACCCATAATGGTTTTGAAATCACCTTGCTGCTGGAGAGCAGTTTTCACGATGATATGGGGGAATATAACGCGGGCGATTTTATATGGTTGGATGGCAAGCACACTCATAGCCCACTCACAGAGCAAGGCTGTGTTTGCTTGACGGTTTCCAGTGATGCGATTCACTTTACTCAAGGGGGGAGCCAGTTACTTAACCCAATCGGTAAGTTTATTTACTAGAGGCTGTTGCTCTCGAACAAAATTTAATCACGAAAGATCAACAGCCCCTAGCACTTACTCCATTGTTTTTACCACGTAGCAAAAATAGAGAATATGAGGTTTTATATGGATTCAAAACTGACAATCGGCATCAGTGCTTGTGTGCTAGGACAGAAAGTTCGCTTTAATGCTGGCCATAAGCGTTCGGCATTTTGCACCGATCAACTGGGTGAATTTGCCGACTTTGTCCCTGTGTGCCCAGAAGTGGCTATCGGCTTACCAACGCCAAGACCGACCATTCGCCAAATTCTCAATGACGATATTATTACCGTCTCCCAACCCGATGGCAGCGGCGATGTCACCCAAGCTTTAAAAGATTTTGGTCAAGCTCATGCCAACACCACTTTTGATATGGCAGGATTTATTTTCTGCGCCAAAAGCCCAACCTGCGGTATGGAAAGAGTCAAAGTGTATTATCATCACGGCAAAGGTTCAGCCTCAACTGGGGTTGGCGTATTTGCCGAGCAGGTTATGCAAGCCAATCCCTGCTTGCCGGTTGAAGAAAACGATCGCTTAAATGATCCGGTGATCAAAGAAAACTTTATTACCCGCATTTTTGTTTATCATCGTTGGCTTAAAACCAGAAAATCGGGTCTGACCAAACATAAACTCATTACCTTTCATCGCGCTCATAAGTATCTGGTGATGAGTCATCATATTGAAAGTTATCGCGCCCTTGGTCAGCTACTCGCCCGTGCTGACCAGCCATTAGAGCAGCAAGCCGATCAATACATTCTCGGCTTAATGACGGCGCTAAAAATCAAAGCCACTCGTAAATCGCACACTAACACTTTGCAGCACCTACAAGGCTACTTTAAAAAGCAATTAACCGCCGAAAAAAAACAAGCGTTAAGTGAGGAGATCAACGCCTACCGCGAGGGCTACTCTCCATTATTAGTACCGTTGACCTTAATCAACCATCATTTAAAAGAATTCCCAAATGAATATTTAAGCGATCAGGTTTACTTAACGCCACACCCGAAAGAACTCAAACTGAGGTATGGATATTGAGCTCACTTTATTGGATCCGCCGAGATGTTCGCCTAGCAGATAATCCGGCGCTACTGTCATTATTAAATGATAAGCATCTGTTGCCATCCGACTTAGAAAATAAGCCACAAGCGGCAAACGACGCACCCAAATACGCACTATTTATTTCGACACCACAGCAATGGCAGCAACATCACTTAGCGCCCATCAAAGCGGATTTGTTGCATCGCCATCTTGAATTATTTGCTACCCAGTTGGCGGAAATCGGCATTCATTTTATTCATCTACAAGCCAATGATTTTAGCGATCAAGTCGAGCGATTAGTCGAGTTTTGTCAGGCTAATAATATCCAACACCTTGTGGCCAACCGTGAACCTGAACGCAATGAAATCGAACGAGATCAACAAGTGATAGAAGCGGGTCTTGATTTGCAACTCTTTGATTGCGATACCATTGCGCCGCTAGGAAAAATACTCAACCAACAAGGCGAGATGTTTAAAGTCTTTACTCCGTTTAAAAAAGCTTGGGTCAATTACATCCGAGAAGTTGGAGTGCAATATCGCGATCCGCCACAATCTACATCGACCAGTCGATCCTCGCACAAGAAAGCCTCGCTCGACCAATCGCAGAAATCTGTACCTCAATCTGAACCAATCTTGTTTGATTATCCGCGAGTAGACTCGAGTCACTGGCCATTAATTGATGATGTACAAGCCCAAGTGATCCCTGATTTTTTGGCTAATAAAGTGGCGGATTATTCACAGCAACGTGATATTCCTTCGGTAAAAGGCACTTCTTGCTTATCCCCCTACCTTGCCATTGGTGCGCTCAGTGCCAGACAACTGGCAGCGCAACTTATTCAGCGTGATCCTCAAGTGCTTTATCACTCAGAACACCCTTCTTTTGCTTGGCTGAATGAGCTGATTTGGCGCGATTTTTATAAGCATTTGCTCCATCATCACCCACGTTTAATAACCGGTGAGTGCTTTCAAACTAAATATAACCGCTTAATGTGGCGTAATGATAACGCCGATTTTCAAGCATGGTGTGAAGGTAAAACCGGTTACCCGATTGTCGATGCTGCGATGAGACAGCTACGCCAAACTGGCTGGATGCATAATCGCTTGCGAATGATTGTCGGCAGCTTTTTAACTAAGCACTTATTAATTGATTGGCATTGGGGCGAGCATTTTTTTATGTCGCAGTTAATCGATGGTGATTTCAGTGCCAATAATGGCGGTTGGCAATGGGTCGCCAGCACAGGCTGTGATGCCCAACCTTACTTTCGTGTTTTTAATCCTATCCTACAGAGCCAAAGATTTGATCCAAATGGCGACTTCATTCGTAAATATCTACCAGAGCTAAAAAATGTGCCAAATAAGCAACTGCATTTCCCGCATGACTATTTAAGCAAACAAGGGAAAAGTGAGCAGTATTGGCCACCTTTGGTCGAACATAAATTTGCCCGCCAGCGAGCGATTAACTTTTTTAAGCAGAGCTAATCTGAACTTATAAAGTGAATGACCATATGGAGGGTTAAGCAAGAAAAAGAATAAGGATATCGACATGACTGACGGATCAGAGCCGCACACTCGCCATCAACCTTGGCTGCAAAACTTCATTGTTATGTATCAAGCGTTAGGCACTTCAAAGCTAGATCGGCAGCAAGCAGGCTCGCAACACATAAATGCTCAAGAAATAGCCTCGCAAAAAGCAGGCTCGCAGCCGCAAGACTTTAAGTTGCTGCATCAGGTTTATCATTCTGAGGTCGAGTTTATCGATCCACTGCATCATGTGAGCGGTATTTGTGCCTTAGTCGCCTACTTCAAAAACATTTATACCCATGTCGAACACTGCCAATTTGCTATCCATCATGTGGTGGAATCAGATCACGAAGCAGCCATTTATTGGACTATGACTTACACCCATCGCAAGCTCAACCATCACCAACCGATTAAGGTCGAAGGGCACTCTCATTTAAAGCAACGAGAAGGGATGGTCGGATATCACCGTGATTATTTGGATGTCGGCGCGATGGTTTATGAACATATTCCTTTACTCGGTCGCGTGATTAAAACCATCAAACAGCGAGCAGGGGAATAAATATGAAGGTCATGATAACAGGTGCCACTTCTGGTATTGGCAAAGAACTCGCCATTCGCTACGCAAACCAAGGACATCAAGTGATTGCCTGTGGTCGCAGCGAAGAGAAATTACAACGATTGGCGGATAGCAATTCGTACATTCGCACGCTTTGTTTCGAGTTAACCGATTTTCATCACTACCCACAACTTGAGCACGACATCGATTTACTGATCTTAAATGCCGGTGATTGCTACTACATACAAGATCCGCTTAATTTTAATGCCGAGGCCTTTGAGCGAACCATCAATATCAACTTAATTTCCATTGGCTATGGCTTGCAAGCTTGGTTAAAAAACATCACCCAAGGAGGTCGATTAGTCTTAGTCAGCTCCAGCGCCGCTATTTTGCCCTTACCAAAAGCAGAAGCCTACGGAGCATCAAAAGCTGGGTTGACTTATTTAGCCAAAACCTTAGCGCTAACCTTAAAGCCTCACCATATTTCAGTGTCGGTGGTGCAACCCGGTTTTGTCGATACCCCGCTCACCGAGCGCAATAATTTCCCGATGCCGATGATACTTACCAGCCAAGTGGCCGCGCAGAAAATCATACAAGGGATAAGCAAAGGGAAAGCGGAAATCAATGTGCCATTGAGCTTTGTTTTGATCATGAAGATTTTACGTTGTTTACCTCACTTTATTTGGCGCTACTTAGCGATAAGGATGACCTAATGAAAAAAATTGCAATTGTAGGCTCTGGCATCTCAGGCTTAACCTGCGCCTATTTACTCGATAATTATCGTTCAGGTGAAAAATTCGATATTACGGTATTTGAAAAAAATGATTATGTTGGAGGCCATACTGCCACCATCGACATCACTCATAATGGTCAAAACCATGCGATAGACACCGGTTTTATTGTGTTTAATGACCGAACTTACCCTAACTTTAACAAGTTACTCGATACACTCGGTGTCAATAAACGTGCCACTGAAATGAGTTTTAGTGTCCACAATCGCACCACTGGATTTGAGTATAACGGCAATAACATTAATTCATTATTTGCCCAGCGTCGTAATCTATTTCGTCCACGTTTTTGGCGTTTGCTGTTAGAGATCATCAAATTTAATAAGCAGTGCAAATCGTTATTTCACCGCGATGCCATTGAAAATAACCAGACCTTAGGTGACTTCTTACACGCCAATTCTTTTTCTGATTTTTTTGCCGAGCATTATATTTTACCTATGGGGGCGGCGATTTGGTCCACCAGCCTAAAAGAGATGAAAGCATTTGAACTGAAATTTTTCATTCAATTTTTCTATCACCATGGCTTACTCAACATTAGCGATCGCCCTCAATGGTATGTGGTTGCAGGCGGTTCAAAATCGTATGTGGATCAGATCCTATCTCGCCTGACCAAACCGGTACTCACTCAAAGTGATATTCAATCCGTGACTCGTCACCAAGATAGCGTGTCGATTGTGCTCAACCCAAGTTCGGCCAATGGCTTGCCACAAACGCAGGTATTTGATGAGGTTATTTTTGCTTGTCACTCAGATCAAGCTCTCGCCTTATTAAGCGATGCCAGCGAAGACGAAAAAGCCGTACTCGGTAATATTCCCTATAGCCGTAATGAAGTGGTTTTGCATACCGATACCGCCTTGCTACCGAAGCGAAAGTTGGCTTGGGCCAGTTGGAATTATTTGCTTGATGGCGATCTGTTAGGCGATGGCGATTTATTGTCAGATGAGCGTAAACCACTCGCTTCAGATATCAATAAAAATAGCAAACCACCACGCCAAGCATGCGTGACTTACAACATGAACATATTGCAAGGCTTTGAAAGCGCTTCAACCTTTTGTGTCACCTTAAATCAAACCGACAGTATTGATGCCAGCAAAATCATTCAAAAGTTTATTTACCATCATCCGGTATTAAATAGCGATAGTGTGGCGGCGCAAAAACAACGTTCGAAAATTTCGGGCAAAAATCACACTCATTTTGTCGGCGCTTATTGGTATAGCGGCTTTCATGAAGATGGGGTGCGCAGCGCGCTCGATGTGACACAACACTTTGGCGTATCACTATGATAACTCAGTCAAACAAACCTACCCATAAGCCAAGCGGCCAGCCTGTTAGCCCCGCGATAAGCCATGTTAGCAACCATAGCGGGATCTATGTCGGCAGCGTTCGCCATCGTCGCTTTGGGGATATTCCTCATCAATTTAGCTACCAGCTTTATATGTTGGGCATCGATCTGGATGAACTGCATCATCTGACTCAAAAAAGCCGATTATTTGGCACTAAATGGTTCAATCCAATCCGCTTTTGTGAGCAAGATTATTTGAAGCAAGATGAGACTCAAGAAAATGATAAAAATAATCGTTTAAAAAATGATCCAGACTCACTCAAGCAGCGTATTGGTTTGAAACTACAGAGCTTAGGCGCTGATTGGAATAGCAACAATAGAGTCTTGATGTTGGCGCAATGCCGTTGTTTAGGTTTGTATTTTAGCCCAGTAAATTTTTATTTTTGCTACGACCAAGATCAGCAATGCCAATGGATGTTAGCCGAGGTCAGCAACACACCTTGGAAAGAGCGACATTATTATCTAGTCGATCCAAATGCGCCAACGGTGACCAAAAAAGCCTTTCATGTGTCACCTTTTATGACACTCAATATGGATTACCACTGGAGGGTATCGGCACCAGATAGCCATGCCTTAGTGCACATTGAGAACCACAAATTCAATGCCAATAAACAAGATCACAATGGCTTAGAGCAAGATAAAAAAGACAAAGTATTTGATGCAACACTGGCGTTAAAAAAACGAACATTCGATGCGCGCCAGTTAGCCAAAACAGTGACGAGCACGCCATCTATCACTTTAAAGATTGTAGTGGGGATTTACTGGCAAGCCTTAAAATTATTGGTTAAACGGGTGCCTTTTGTCGCTCATCCGCACGCCAAATAAAGCAAGCTATACAGAAAAAATAAGTAAAAAAGAGCAGTAAAACAAGAAACCGTTATCAAGAGTCGAGGTTAAAATGGATCATTTAGCAAAGCAAAGTAATGCACTCAATTCTGAAGCCTCATTACGATCAGGATCGTTAAGCGCAAGTTTATCAAACCAAGATCATCAACAGTATCGTCAACTGATCTTTTCGATCTTAACTCATTTAACCGATAGTCAACTGACTATAGTAGAAGGCAAGCATCGCCGTATTTTTGGTGAGGATAATGCGCCGCTTAAAGGTCAAATTACTATCCATGACAGCAGCTTTTTCAAAGACATGATATTTAACGGCAGCATTGGCGCGGCTGAAGCTTACATTGACGCTAAATGGAGCTCTCCCAACCTCACCGCGCTTATTCAAATAATGGCGCGTAACCAAACTCAACTCGATCAAATTGAAAGTAAAACCCGCTGGATAAGCAGTATTAAAAACTGGTGGCTACGCCGTCAAAACCTCAACAGCGAGACCGGATCGAAGCGCAACATTCTTGCCCATTACGATATCGGTAATGAGTTATACCAACGCTTCCTCGATCCATCCATGCTGTATTCATCGGCGATATACAGCCAAGAGACCGCCGATTTAGCCGCCGCGCAGCAATATAAAATGCAGCTAATTTGTCAGCGACTTGAACTGCAACCGACGGATAGCGTGATTGAAATTGGTACGGGTTGGGGCGGGTTAGCGATTTATATGGCGCAACATATCGGTTGCCATGTCACCACGACCACCATATCCGATGCGCAATTTGATTATGCGCAACAGCAAGTCAAACAATGGGGTTTAGAAGATAAGATCACGTTACTCAAACAAGATTATCGCTTATTGGAAGGTCAATATGACAAGCTAGTATCGATTGAAATGATTGAAGCGGTCGGACATGAATACTTACCGACTTTCTTTACTCAATGCTCACAACTGCTAAAACCCAGCGGCAAAATGCTATTGCAGTCGATCACCATTGCCGATAGTCGTTATCATCAGTACCGTCAAAATGTCGATTTTATTCAAAAGTATATTTTCCCGGGTGGTTGCCTCCCTTCGATTGCCGAAATGAGCAAACACATCGCCACCAGTACCGATATGGTGGTGGACGAAATTCAAGATATTGGCTTGCATTACGCCAGAACGCTTAACGACTGGAACCAAGCCTTTCAATCAAGTTGGAGTGAATTGGAGCAACTCGGTTATAAGCAAGAGTTCAAACGTTTATGGCAATTCTACCTTTGCTATTGCGAAGGAGCATTTATGGAGCGGGTGATCAGCACTCATCATGTCATGGCAAGAAAACCGCGTTATATGAGTCCGAATGATGCGTCGATTTTGGATTATTAATCTCGCGCTGTTCCAGCTGAGTTGGTTCTGTGCGGCTTTTTATACCGAACAGGCCACTTATTGGATGATCGCTATTTTGTTGCTGCACTTTGGCTTGTCACCAACCAAGCTGGCCGATGCCAAAGTGTTAGTGCTACTGGCTCCTGCCTTAATGGTCGATAGTATTCATCTTGCCATTGGCACTTTCTCTGCCAGCGCCACTTTTTCCAGCCAATATATTTATTTTCCACCTTGGTTAGGACTATTGTGGGCAATGTTGTTAGTCAGCTTTAACCACAGCCTACATTGGCTCACCAATAAGCCTTTATGGCTCGCCTATATCTTAGGGGCAATTTCAGGAACCAGCAGTTATTTAGCCGGAATAGAAGCCGGTGCGATGCAAGCAACATGGGATTATCCATGGTTAATTACCGTATTAGCATTGTCGTGGGCCATTTTATTACCGCTACTGGTGGTGGGCTATCGCATGCTTAACCCATTGCATTCAGCTTCCGCTGACAAATATATTTTAAAGCATAAAGTAGCCGCACTCAATCCTAAAAATCGGCGCAAAAAAGCCCTCAATAAACAGACAATCAATCATAAAGTGCCATAGCGTAGGCTGTGCCAAGGACGGATCTGCGGCTTTTTTTGCGCATTCCAATTGCTCAAATATTGAATAGAATAGATATAAGGAAAAGATAAAGGAGTGGTTATGTTTAAATTATGTTTATCATTGATATTACTTAGCTTTTCCGTTTCAGCTCACAGCGATGAGGGGTTGAATCTCGCTCAATTACACAAATTGGGCCAAGGCAAGGTGCAGTATCTGTTTTGGGATTTATACCAAGCTGAATTATTTGCCAGCCATCGCAATGTTGATCAATCCGATACCAAAGCATTACGCCTAACTTACCTTAAATCCATCTCAAAAAATGACTTACTGGAAGCGACTCAAGATCAATGGCAGCGGCTAGGGATCACCTCCAATCAGACCGACGTTTGGCTCGCTGAATTAGATAAAATTTGGCCCAACGTCAGCTCTGGCAATCAATTAACCTTATTGGTTAACCCACAAGGTGTGAGTACATTTTATTTTGCCAGCCATGCGACTCACTCAGTAAAAGCAATGGGTTCGATTAAAGACGTCGATTTTGGGCCCGCCTTTTTGAGTATTTGGTTATCCCCCAAAACATCCGAACCCAAACTGCGCCAACAATTATTAGGATCACAGCCCCAATAAACGCAATCGAGAGGAACTCACATGAAACTGATCATAGTATTTCTTACCTTGCTGCTCACCGGATGCAGCCCAAATAGCTTAGAGCAATACGCCAATACCACGCCGGAGTTGAAACTCGAACAATTCTTTGACGGTAAACTCAAAGCCTACGGCATGGTGCTGGATCGCTCCGGCAATGTGACTCGACGCTTTAACGTGGATTTGATCGGTTCATGGAAAGGCAACCAAGGCGAGCTCAAAGAATGGTTTGAATTTGATGATGGTGAGAAATCGACTCGGGTGTGGTATTTAGAAAAATTATCCGACAATCAATACCAAGGTCATGCCAGCGATGTGATCGGCACCGCGACCGGCACCACCCGCGGATCGGCCTTGTATTGGAAATATGACATGAACATAGAATCGCAAGGCACCACCTATCAACTTACCTTAGATGATTGGATGCACCTTATCGATGAAAAGCGCTTATTCAATAAAACCGACATGACCAAATTTGGCTTTCGAGTCGGCAGTTTAATCCTTTATATTGAGAAGCGGTAAGAGCAGTCATTCCAATTGAGTTAAGCCCATAACCTAGCCGTGATTGCACTCCCAATAACCTTATAGATATAATCGATTGATTACGCAATAAGGAGTTCTTATGTCGATTGTTACTCAGCTGTCTCTATTTATAGATGTGGTACAACAGAATTCATTTTCAAAAGCCGCTGCATTGCATGAAATGGACAACTCCTCATTATCGAAACAAATCAAGAAACTAGAGACTAGTCTTGGCGTTCAACTCCTCAACCGTTCCACTCGCTCCTTTTCGCTTACCCCTGTCGGTGAAGAAATATTAAAAAAAGCCACCCAGTTAAAAGTGACATTAGATGAGATCCAAACCATCGCCAATACTCATCAATTCGAGCCGAAAGGCAAACTGCGGATCACCGCGCCGATCTTCTGGGGACAAGAGTATTTACAGCCAGTTATTTCTAAATTTATGGCGCAATACCCACAAGTCGAAATCTCATTAATACTGGCGGATAAGCAAACGGACATCATCACCGACCATTTTGATTTGGCGTTTAGAGTGGGAAAATTGAATGAGTCTAATTTAATTGCTAAGAAAATAGCACCGACTCAATTTGCGATTATTGCATCCGAACTTTTTATCCAAAAGCATGGCACACCCACCACGCCAGATGAATTAATTAAACTGCCCGCCGTTATTTTCACCAATGGCGATACGGTGTTAGATAAATTACGCATCAGTAAAACGCCACATAAGAGTGATTGGGAAAATTACAAAATGCAGGGTAACTATAAAGTCAGTGATGTACGCACCTTAATGGCAGCGGTCAAAGATGGGATAGGTTACAGTTTGATTGATTTATTTAATCTTGAGCAGCCGATTACCGAATCTCGGCTATTTCCGTTACTGACCGAGCACCGACTGTCGACTATGGATACCGGTATTTATGTGGTCTACCCGCATCGACAACAACCGATATTAGTCCGAGAATTTATTACTTCGGTACAACATCATATCGGCGCGCCTCCGTTTTGGAGCAACCACATTCCTAATTACTCTCAGTTGTATCGTTAATTAAACCAACTCAACACATTGATTTAATTAACCTATATTTCAACTACAATTGAGAGCATTCTTTCATGCCAGATGGTTCTGTCTTGCTCGTTAAAACCCTTCGAGGACGATTTTCCCTTTTGCAGTTTGAGTCTCTAATAACTGATGTGCTTGTCGTAGATTTTGAGCATTTATTTTGCCCATATGCTTACCTAGCGTCGTTCTCAGCAGTCCTTTATCAATCATATTCGCGGTTATATTCAATAACTGATGCTGAGACTGCATATCCTCTGTTTGATAAAGAGAGCGAGTAAACATCATCTCCCAATGCACAGAAATACTTTTCTTTTTAAACAACATGATATCGAGTGTTTCAGGATCATCGATCAGTGCAAACTGGCCCTGAGGTTTGAGTACTTTTTCAATTTCAACTAAATGTTGAGTGGTATTATTTAAGCCCACCACATAATCAACCTCCCCCAATTGCTGAGCGGTAAATTCTTCACTTAATAGGTTGGTGTGGTTTATCACATGATCGGCACCTAGATCTTCTAACCATGCCACGGTTTCTGGGCGAGAAGCGGAAGCAATAACCGTCAGATCGGTTAAGTTTTTAATCAACTGAACCATGATAGAGCCGACACCACCGGCCGCACCAATCACCAAAATACTCTTATTAGAATTGGTTTTGTCGACCTTCAAGCGGTCAAATAGCATTTCCCATGCGGTAATGGTTGTCAGTGGTAACGCCGCCGCTTCCGCAAAAGATAAGGAGCTTGGCATCTGACCCACAATGCGCTCATCGACAAGTTGAAATTGAGCGTTGCTGCCAGAACGACTAATATCACCGGCATACCACACTTTATCACCAGGCTTAAATAGAGTGACATTCTCACCAACAGACTTAACAATACCTGTCGCATCAAAGCCTAATATTTTGTGTTCATTTTCAGGTGCAGGCATATTCTGGCGAAGTTTAAAATCGATAGGATTAACCGATACAGCCTTCACTTCTACTAAAATATCGCGCCCTGTTGCAGATGGTATGGCAACGTCAATATCTTGTAATGACAGTTCGTTTGTTGATGCTAGGTTTTGTTGGTAACCGCTCGCTTTCATCGGTTTTTCCTTTGCACTTTATTCTGAATGTTTGATGGGCTAATTATGACAAAATAGTCATCGTAGATAAAGAGTCAAAGGATCTAATCATTATGGACAGATCTATCCATAATGAGATTTAAGCCGGTGATCACATCAATCGCTAAAACGATCTCGGATCATTATTTGATTTTTTTGACCAAACCCATCGCCAATACAATCAACACCAAATACATCGCCAATACAATCAACACCAAATACATCGCCATTAATGGGATGCCGCTGTCTAGCGGTAACGAAGATGCAAGCAGGGAAATAAGCGCAGTGCACAACCAACAAACCGAAAATACCAACGCATTGGCAATACCTGCAATATGACTAAAAGGCCCTAATGCATGGCCAAGATAAAGCGGAAATAACATCCCCAGCGAAAAGATAATCAAACCAATTGGGGCGATAAAGGCGTATATATTTAACCCAAATTCAAATTGATAACCAATACCGAGCAACACTGCCAATAATGACAAACCTAGCGATACCACGGTTTTACGCATTGCGGTGATATGAAATAAGAAGTGGTTGGTGATATTACCGATTAACCAACAGCCGCCTAAAGCCAATGCCAGATAACCATAAAATACAGGGCTATAGCCTAAGGTTTCTTGGATAAGAAATGACGATACGGTATTGAAAGTGGGCAGAATGCTGTAAAAAATACCGCATGCTAACGCAATATATTGGAAGTTTTTATTCAATAAAATATCGCTAAGATTCGCTTTCATGGTGCTTAAATGTAACGGCTCACGATTAAGGTGCGTTTCTTCAAAAAATAACCATAACAACACACAACCAATACTGACCCAGACCGCTAAAAAGATAAACACCATCTGCCAACCAAATAGGGTTTCAATATAACCTCCGACAAAAGGCGATAAAGTTATCCCCATCGCAAACGAAATCGTCAACCAGTTTATTGCTTTTAGATAAGCATCACCGTGAAATAAATCTTTTACGACCGCTCGTCCACCAACACAAACAAACGAAACTGACAGCCCTTGCAATAAGCGCAAACCGATCACTGCTTGCATCGAGCTCATCATCATCGTCAATATCAAACTCACGACCAATACCATGCCACCAATCAGCATCGGCTTTTTACGGCCATAAGCATCCACCACAAATCCGGCAATCAACTGCCCCAAACCAAAGCCAAGCATCGCGGCCGTAAATGCCCATTGGGTCATGGTTTCACTCGCCCCTAATGCCGATCGCATTGAAGGCAAGGAAGGAACAATGATATCCACCATGATCCCACCAAAGGCGACCAGCATATACATAAGAAGAGGAATGAAGCGTTTATTGTTTATCATTGAAATACCTAGATTTTATGTTGTTATCGTCTCCATTCCTTAGAGTCGTTTTGTATCGTTCTAAAAAAGACTACACCCACTGCCCTGCTACAAAACCACTGCTCCATGCCCATTGGAAGTTGTAACCGCCTAGCCAGCCGCTGACATCCATCACTTCGCCGATAAAATACAGGCCTTGGATATCGTTACATTGCATGGTTTTAGACGACAAATGCTTGGTATCAACGCCTCCTAAAGTTACTTCTGCGGTGCGGTAACCTTCGGTGCCATTGGGCAACACTTGCCATTGCTCAAGTTGATCGACCACGGCTTGAATTTCTTTTAGATTAAACTGCTTTAATGGTTTATCAGTGAGTAATTTACGATCGATAAACACTTCAATCACACGCTTAGGCAGAACTTTGGCAAGGGTGTTTTTTAAGCTTTGGTTGGGGTGTTTTTCTCGTGAGTGAGTCAGCAATGCTAGTACATCATCATTGGGAACCAGATTGATACTGACAGTTTGTCCTGCGCGCCAAAATGAAGATATTTGCAGCACTGAAGGACCCGATAACCCACGATGAGTAAATAGCAGCGCTTCTTTAAACAAGGTGCCATCTTGGGCGGTGATCTCAGCGGGTACCGCAATGCCGGATAACTCGGCAAACGCTTCTTTTTCTTCTTTATGCAGAGTAAAAGGGACTAAACCGGCACTGGTTGGCACGACCGATAATCCAAACTGCTCAGCCAGTTGATAGCCAAATGGGGTCGCGCCCAGTTTGGGCATTGAAAGGCCGCCGGTAGCCACCACTAATGACTCACAAGTGATCTCGCCAGTGTGCTCTTTGCTACTCGAAATAGAATGGAATGAAAAGCCGTTTTCTGTCTTTTTGATGTCTTGAATATCACAACGATACCATTGAGAGACATGGGAAAAATCGCACTCTTTAAGCAACATATTAACGATATTTTTCGCCGGATTTTTATCCTCAGCATTAGCCGATAAACAAAACAGCTGCCCGTGATCGCGCTCTTCAAATTCAATCTCATATTTGGAGATTAAGCTAATGAAATCCCAATTGGTGTATTGCGATAAAGCCGATTTTACAAAGTGAGGATTTTGGCAGACAAAGTTATTGGCACTGACATCGTAATTGGTAAAGTTACAGCGACCACCACCAGAGATCAAAATTTTACGCCCTGGCTTTTTGGCATTATCGATCACTAAGGTTTTGCGTCCACGCTTACCAGCTTCGGCAGCGCACATTAACCCTGCCGCACCCGCACCAATGATCACAACATCAAAATGATTACTCATAACTTTATCTACCGCACAAAAAAAAGATGCGCGATTTTAGCACATCCTTTAATAAATAGATGAGGTAAAGCATTTATGACAATGCGAGTTTGGTTTATTTATTCACTAGGCAATAAATGCCATCAATAACGTTAAACCGAGTAAGCCGGCCGATAACATAAACAAATCACGCACCTTACCGCACTTGGAGATAAAAACTGGCTCGTGGTGGTGTTGATAATCACGGTTTTTTAAGTAGTGAAATAAGCGCACTTGTTTGGACATATTACCATTGGTGTGGAAAAAACCGCGCCCATCGACTTGCTGGTACAGCAGTGGGTGTGCTTCTCGCATGATAAAAATAAGTGAGCGTAATGCGGTTAGGTATCGCACCATATTGATAGCGGTTACGAGCGTAAACGCAATAAGTAAAGTATCAGCACTGATCATCCTTTCCTCCAAACACCTTCTAGTGGGGCGGAAGAAAAGATAATCAGTATCTTTTTTTCTAGCTCAAGCTTAGTAACACTTAATATCAGTGAAACTTAAACTGGATTCGAGCTTGCCATCACTGAAGATGATCCTTGTTTTGCCAACTCAGCCAGATCTTTATCGATAAAGAAAAGCGCTTTGCCATCTTCCCCGACGAGTTCTAACTTGTCCAAAACACCTTTGAATAGTTTTTCTTCTTCGTGCTGCTCAGCAACATACCACTGCAAGAAATTAAAGGTGGAGTAGTCTTGGCAAGTAAACGCCATATGAGCGAGTTTGTTGATGCGTTCTGTGATCATTTGCTCATGCTGGTAGGTTTCTCGGAACACCTCACCAAGGCTAGCAAACTCATGTTTAGGGGCATCAATCGCGCCTAAAATCGGCAATCCACCGGTTTCGCTAACATAAGTAAACAAGCGTTGCATGTGTTCCATTTCTTCTGCTGCATGAGCGCGTAAAAATTCAGCCGCACCTTCAAAGCCCTTGTCTTCACACCAAGCACTCATTTGTAAGTATAGATTGGATGAGAAAAATTCCAGATTTATTTGATCATTTAAATTATCGATCATCGCTTTTGATAGCATATTCAACTCCTGTTTGAACCAATATTTAATTTACAGCATGCCTTCACTATACCATGCTGTAGGAATGCTGCTGTGATAAACGCTCTTTTTTACAAGACGCAATGATGTGAAGCGACAAGTGTTTTTTTTAATTTTTCAGGCGTAACATAAAACCATACCAAGTAAGGCATATACTTAAGCCAATACTATAATTTTTTCCGGAGAGTGCTCTATGACTTACAAACATATTCTTGTGGCAGTGGATTTATCTGAAGACAGTGAAATTTTAGTAAAAAAAGCAGCGGGACTGGCATGCGCACTTAATGCCAATTTATCTCTGGTGCATATTGATGTGAACTTTACCGACATGTACACCGGCTTTATGGAAATCAACTTTGCTGAAACCCAAAATGCGATGCTCGAGGCGGCGCAAGGGAAGATCCAAAAACTGGTACAAACGGTGGATTATCCGGTCAGCGAAATCATCGTTTCTAGTGGTGATTTATGCAATGAGATCCGCAATACGATCCAAGAAATCAATATCGATTTGGTGTTATGTGGTCATCACAAAGATTTCTGGAGTAAGATCTTGTCTACCTCTCGACAAATGCTTAACGACTCCCCTGTCGATATGCTGATCGTGCCATTAGATGATTAATTCATTTTCGAGATAAAAACTAGTTTTGAAATAAAAACCAATTTCGAAATAAAAACATAATGAGATTAAGCTGCTTTTATTGTCACTTAAGGTAAACTTGCCATCCTTATTTTGGTTTACAGGGATACATTATGGTTTACCTTTCTGCGGTCACGCTATTGTGGGCGTTCTCTTTTAGCTTGATCGGCGTTTACCTTGCCGGTCAAGTTGATGCTTGGTTTTCGGTGTGGATGCGTATCGCTCTGGCCGGCTTAGTGTTTTTACCTTTCTTAAAATTCAAAGGCATTCCCCGTGTGCTGATCGCTAAATTAATGGCAATTGGCGGCATTCAGCTGGGGTTAATGTACTGCTTTTATTATCAATCTTTCTTATTACTTTCCGTACCTGAAGTATTGCTGTTTACTGTTTTCACGCCGATTTATGTCACCTTGCTTTATGATTTTCTTAAAGGGCAGTTTTCACCATGGTATTTAATTACCGCCGCCATTGCAGTGGTGGGTGCGGTGATCATTAAATTTGCAGGGGTAAATGAGAATTTCTTCACGGGTTTTTTAGTGGTGCAAGCGGCCAACTTATGTTTTGCCATCGGTCAGGTTGGCTATAAATTTGTGATGGAAAAAGAAAACGTTAAACCGCCACAACATACGGTGTTTGGTTATTTTTATATTGGCGCGTTTATCGTGGCTAGCATCGCGTTTTTATTAATGGGAAATATGACCAAACTGCCAACCACAAACCTGCAATGGGGGATATTAATTTACCTTGGTTTGATTGCGTCTGGCTTAGGCTATTTTATGTGGAATAAAGGCGCATGTATGGTTAATGCAGGCGCGTTAGCGGTAATGAATAATGCCTTGGTGCCCGCGGGACTGGTGGTGAATATTTTGATTTGGAATCGCGATGTCGACTTTATTCGCTTATTGATTGGCGGCGCAGTGATCTTATTGTCTTTGTGGGTCAATGAGACTTGGGTTAAACGAAAAGCGTAACCAGTAAATTATGGCTTGCTACCTCGATAAGCCAAAATAAAAAAACGGACATTCGTGTAAATGTCCGTTTTTTTAGGTTTAGACTGAGTCTAATAACGGATTTCCCATGTGATTGATCCAAGCCTTTAATCGATATGGATAGCCATCCATTGCCGCAGTGAGATGCTCGGTTAATAATGGCGCAGAGATCGGGTACCAAGGCGCACGAGTCGGATACGGCGATTGTCCAGCTGCCACTTTGTTTTTGTATTCGGTGGTTTTCTCATACGGAAATTTACTACGCGATAAAAACACGCCTTTGGGTGCGACTTTCCCTTTAAATTGAGTGAAATCGTAACGAGGGCCGGCACCCGACGTTGGCCAACCGCCCGCTTTGGCCATCATGCCGCCTTTCTTGTTAATGTTCCCGACCATGGCATTAAGCATTAAAATGGTATAGCCGTTATAAAAACCATTGGCGTGCATATTACCGCCGTGAGTATCGACCACCGCTTTATGCCCATGACTGGTGAATTTATCTGCGAGTTCAATAATTTTATCAACCGGCACTTCACACAGATCGCTCCACTCTTGCATATTATGCTCAAACGCACTGTGCTTTAATTTTTGTAATGATGAAGCCACACTCAAGTGACCAAGTTTGGTATCCAAGGTTTGCTCGACCAATAAACGCGCCGGTTGCGCCAGAGTATTGGCAACCAATTCCCCTGTTGCTTGATTGACTACCACATAAGGATCGCTGTCTGAACGAGCTTCCCCATTAAATGGCAAACCAATATCCGAGGCTCGCAGCATAGACCCTTCACGAGCATGGCCCGCTTGGGTGATCACAAGATGAGTGGCATTACACCAGTGCGCATTTCCTGTCGCTTGCATTGCTTCATGACTCACTTGGGCAAGGTAATCTTTATTATAGCGATCGTGGGTAAACATCCACTGCATCATAGCAAACACCAATGCCGAATCGCTGGCAGGTTTAGTTGGTACCCATTGATTGTTATGACCTGCGGCTAAGCTTGAAGTCATCGGCAATACTGGGGTGACAACCGCATAGTCAAAATTATCACGGGTACGGGCTTTCGCTAATTGACGAGCTTGACGCTTAAAAGGATTACCCGATTGAGCTGGCGCAGTGCCAATAAATAGTGCGAATTCCACATGCTCATAATCGGGTTTTAAGTTTAAGAATTTATCCAGATCATTGAGGAATGCCCCAGAAGCGGCGCGAAATACATAGCCACAATACGAGCCATGGTTAGCAAAGTTACGGGTACCAAAGCTATTAAAAGCAAAACGTTTTAAAATATCATCGCGCCCTTCGTTGGTAGAGTTTGTCACCAATAATTGGTTGGCTAATGGGCCATATTCCGGATTTTTAACATCTAACGGGGTATTGAGATCGCGGATCGCTTTCAAGCCATCAACATGCCCTTCACCAAACAGATCACCGCCTTCGACCACTTCTGTGACTAATTGCTCAAAGCTGATCGGTTGCCACTTACCTTCGCCACGTTTGCCAACCCGCTTTAATGGTTGAGTCACACGATACGGGCTATTTTGCACATCCATCATGGCATTGCCACGCGCACATGCGGTTGAACGTCCATCAATCCCCGCTTCTCCTGTTGGGGTTAGGTTTGTCGATTTGCCATGACATTATTGAACAACATCATGGCGATTTTCATCTGCATCCCGGCCAAATACAGAATCAAAAACAAACCCCATTTGGCTGTGAAGCGCGTATTTTATTACCCTTACAAGCGTTAAACCTTAAGTAGGTACACCATGCTAGATTTACCGATTTATATTGTTGATGACGATGATTCTGTGCGCGACTCATTGGCCTTCTTATTACAGGAGCTGGATTACCAAATTTATACCTTTAGTGATGGTGCGCAGTTTCTTCAACAGGCAAAAATAGCGCAACCAGGCTGCGTATTATTAGACAGTCGCATGCCAATCATGCGTGGTCAGCAAGTTCATCAAGCCTTAAAACAGCACAATAGCCCACTCGGTATCGTGTATTTAACTGGGCATGGCGATGTACCAATGGCAGTGGAGGCATTGCAACAAGGCGCGGTGGATTTTCTACAAAAACCGGTCGATTATATCAAGCTCACCCAAGCAATAGAAAAAGCTTGTCATTACTCACAGCAAGCATTGCAAACTTGCCATATTCAACACGCTTTTGATTCACTCACCGATCGAGAGAAAGAGATTTTAAGATTAATTGTTCAAGGTATGAAAAATCAACAAATTGCCGATGATTTATGTATTGCGGTCAGAACCGTTGAAGTACACCGTTCGAGTTTGATGAAAAAATTTGAGACTAAAAGTATCGCAGAATTGGTGATGCAGTATTCAAAATTAACGCTTTAAACCAGCATAAATATAAAAAAACTCGTAATATCTAAACGCCGATTAATGCAGCACTTTTAATTGAGAAACTCGCTCTTTATTCTCAGTATTTAGCCCAGAGACAGCGCTCAATGCAGAGAGTGGCCAATCTAACTCGTACTGCGCCAGTTTTTGTTTCATTTGCGCTTGTTGCTTATTCAGCTTAGCTTGTTGTTTAAGCAATTTGCGCTCTTGTTTGAGTACCTTGTGGTGTTTATCTGCTAATTCGCTTTGTTTTTCCAGCAACTTTTTCCGCATTTTTTGCTGTTTTTTCTCCGCCTTTTCCTGCTTGTGTTGCAGCTTCAACACTTGTTTTATCACATCAAGATCAGGGGTTTTGGTTTGAGATGGAGATGGAGAAATGGGTTCGACCAAATGTACACCATGCTTTAACGGCGTCTCTTTAATCGACACTTCACGTTGAGCTTTTAACGCCTTCGCTTTTTCGACCGCTTGAGCCGATCGATTAACTTGAGGAAGGTGATCTTGTTGAGGGTTAACTTGGATCGGATCTTGCGAGGTTAACTCTGAGGTGTGAGCAGAAGTTAGATCGAAAACTTGATCAGTGAGTTCGGTTAGTGCGACAGGTTGACACAAAGCATTTTTTTGACTGGATGAACGCGCGCAAGCACCACAGAAAAACTGAGGTTCAGCGATCAATTCAGCCATATTACTCGCCGCGATATCTTGGCGTGTGTACTTACATAATGTCTTTTTTGCTGGAGAATTTGCCATCAACCACACACCTATAAAGTGAAATGACATCATTTACTCTGGCCTGTGAATGCTTTGTTTCATCTTCCCTTCGATCTATAAATCATTTAATTCTTGAGTCTTGAGTCTTGAGTCTTGAGTCTTGAGTCTTGAGTCTTGAGTCTTGAGTCTTGAGTCTTGAGTCTTGAGTCTTAGGTGAAGATTGTCACGGCCAAAGTAAATAACAACTATTCTTATTTATAGGGTTTTTAGCATTTAAATGCAAGTGATAATTACTATCAATTACTTGAAGAGGTATTTTTGCTCAACATCCACCAAGGCCACTTTAGTTAAAAAAGAACGACCTAATAAAATGGCATTAACCATGTGGTCGCGATCCACTAAGTTAAATGGTGTAGTGTAAGTTTTATCACCTAACTTAATGTTTAATTCAATGATCGGACGACGTGAAGTTTTAGTACTAGAAGACTGCTTAATATGCACCCAACGCACCACTGGCAAGGTAATGGTTTCACTTTCTTGGTCTTTCACTTTAATTTTAAACGACACCATATCTTTGCCATCTTTTTCAAAATCTTTAATCTCAGTGGCGTTAATCGATGAGGTGGTGGCACCGGTATCGACCTTGGCGATGGTCTTTTGATTGCTATTTAGCACCGTCACCCATTCCTTTTGGCCTACAATGATCTTATTACCAAAAGTGGTGCACGCTTGATTGGATCCAGCGGCTGAATCGGCGGCCAGTACTGTCATAGGAGTGAATAATGACATCGCTAATAATAGTGTTATCTTTTTCATTGGATCCCTTTTCACATGGTTAGAGCTACTATATTGATGGAAGTTAATGTAACCACCTTATATCGCAGCTTTGTCATAAGATAGACAATAAGTTTAGACCGAAGGTAACAGGATGTGTTCCATTTAATTTTTACTGGCATAAAAAACGAGCCACTCAGCTCGTTCTTATATTAGGGATTGTTAGAGAGGCGTGATGTTATGACTTCATTGCCGCTTGCACATACACATCAAAGCGATTTTTTTTGGTTTCAATCGCCATGCTAGGTTTTTCTCCATCAAGCCAATCAGCATAATCTGGCCGCTTTACCACCACACGTTTGGTGGCTAAAGCCAATGCCGGTTTAAGCAAAGCATCGGCGTCATTATCTGCGCCAACTAAAGATTGAAATACTCGCATCTCTTTTTTCACTAATGCCGATTTTTTTTTGTTTTCAGGGTGTGGATACATAGGATCAAGATACACCACATCCGGTTGAATAAAGCCGTCTTGCTGCATTAATTGCTCGAGTGCATCGTGACTCGAAGCATGCAATAAACTCATGCGTTCACTCACCCAAACGCCAATTTCTGGATCTTGCTTGGCGCGTGACAATCCATCATCTAATAATGCCGCAACAACCGGATTACGCTCGACCATTTGTACTTTACAACCTAATGATGCAAGCACAAACGCATCACGCCCTAGCCCTGCTGTGCCATCTAAAATGGTAGGGTTTTTTCCTTTATTCAGCCCTGCCGCTTTGGCAATCGCTTGCCCCTTACCACCACCAAATTTACGGCGATGTGAGGCCGCACCTCCGGCTAAATCCACATAAATTGCACCTAACTTAGGTTCATCTAATTTACGCAATTCAACTCGCTCATCGGTCAATACCAATGCAAATACCGAGTCGGCTTGGTGGGTTAACTGCCAACGTTGAGCTAACGCTTGCAATTCGGCTTCTCGACCAAGCGCTTCACAGCATAAGGCTAATTTCATTGTTGCTTACCTTGTTCTTCAAGCCATTGATCCACAAGCCTTGGCAGCGGAATAGGAGCACAAAAGAAATAACCTTGCGCATAATCGACCCCAAGATCGACCAATAAATCGAGTATTTGTTGGTTTTCGACAAATTCGGCCACAGTTTGCATGCCCATTTGCTTGGCTAATGAGTTCATGGCACGAACTACTACATAATCTTTGGAGTCATTATGCATATCTCGAACAAAACAGCCATCAATTTTAACAATATCGAGCGGTAAGGTTTTTAAATAAGCAAAAGAAGATAAGCCCGAACCAAAATCATCCAAAGCAATCAAACAACCTAGCTGTTTTAGACGTGTAAACAAATCGGTAGCCACTTGCATATTGGCCACCGCAGCGGTTTCAGTGATCTCAATACACAATTTTTCTCTTGTAATAGTGGTATTTTCGAGTAGATCGGTTAAGAACATAATAAAGTCATTGTCACCCATCGATTGCCCCGATAAGTTAATTGAACAACGGCCTAAATGCTTAACAATATTAGGTCTGGCTTCAAACCAAGCTAATGTTTTTTTGAATACTTCACGATCAATTAAATGGGCTAAGTTATAGCGTTCAATCGCGGGCATAAAGATCGCGGGCGACATTAAAATATTGTCTTTATCACGCAAACGCACCAAGATTTCAAAGTGCATTTTCCCACTAGCATTGGGACTGATATCTTTGATTTGTTGCGCGTAAAGATCGACACGGTCATTGGCGATCGCATCATAAACTTGGTTTACACACTCCATTTCCATTTCACGGCGGCGGAAGTTTTCATCATCGGCGCGGTATAAGTGAGCGCGATTACGACCTTCTTCTTTGGCTAAATTACAGGCGGTATCGGCTTGTGCATGCACCATCTGATGAGACGTGACGGTATGATCAATCACTCGAATACCAATCGAGGTACTGATATTTATATGGATACCTTGCCAGCTAAATTCGCTTTGATTAAACGATTTTAAAATTTGATCTGCAAAACCTAATAATTCGTCTTGTTCACAATCTCTGATCAGTAGAGCGAATTCGTCACCACTGATCCTTGCCACCACCGAACGCTCTGTCGTCAACCCTGATAGCAAGTTACCGCAATGCATTAATACGGCATCTCCCGCTTCATGCCCAACCGTATCATTAACAAGTTTAAACTGGTCTAAATCTAGATACAGCATGGCATGCGAGCGAATTTTTCCTTTTACTTCTTGTAGCGCAATCAGCAACTCTTGTTCGAAGTGATTACGATTATACAATCCTGTTAATCCATCGTGATGAGCTTGATATTCTAATTTCTCAGCTAATAAGTGCGCATCTGAAATATCTTCACCTACGATTAATAATTGACCGGTCTCCAATACTTGGCGAATATTTTCACGGATCCAAATAATGCGCTTATCCGGCGTGACATATTTAACTTCTCGGCGCCAAACTAATGCCTTGCTATGTCGTGGTTGGGAGAGCATTTGACGCGGGGTAAATTCGTTTTTATCGGCATAATAAAGCTCAAGTTTCTGACCTAGCATGTCACTAATGTCATAATCGAGCAGTTGTTTGGTAAAGGCATTGACCGCTTGAATGCGGTTATGCTCATCAAGAGTGACCATCATTACCGGTTGCAGCTCGTAATAATTTCTTAATTTACTTTCATTTTCGATAAGGCGACGCTCGGTAGTATTACGCGCGGTCACATCTTGGGCTTCAAATAAGTATTGCGCTTTACCATCAAGTAAACTTGGTAGCCGTTTTAAAGTAATATCCAACACACAAGGTCCAATATTACTGTGCATAATCTCCGCTTCAAAACGCACTAAACCTTTATCTTGAACGGTAGAGAAAGCGCGTTCAACTTCTAAACGAGTCGCATCTGACCAACCACTATACATCCAAATCGGACGACTATGATCAAAAGTAGGTGCATAGATAAGCTCCAACAGCGTTTGGTTACTTGAAGCTAAAGCACCACTGGCATTCAATAACCCCATAAATTGGTGACTTTGGTCGTAAATAGTTTCCAATAGGTATTGATTTTGACGTGACAGAGCATCACTTAAACGAATTCGTTTTAAGTGCTTGAGTAAAAATAAAATAATACTGCCAAATATTAGGCTTAAAGTAATAAATACCAATATTTCACTTTCATAATCTTGTACAGTTAAAACATTATATTGAGACGCTATTGCCTCTTTCGCTTGACTCGCTAGAGAAAAAGGCAAGATAAACAAGATGATAAAGTAACGTAGCTTAGACAAAATCGACAAAGGTAATCAATCCAAAGTAGTGGTCATGTTAATATTATGACCAGAGCTGAAAGCATGAGTAATTTGAAAGTGTTTAATGCAGTAAAAAGGGACCAGATTACTACAACGGTCGACTATTTTATATAAACAAATTAACACTTATGTCATTTTATTGATAAATTTTTAAGCGATACAATGAAGCAATCGATTACATGGCATTTAAGCCAAGGAGAACAGCGTGCAAAACCCCATTTCTAAATTAGATCAGCTTGATCGTGACATACTTAAAACCTTGATGGCCGATGCGCGCACTCCGTATGCAGAAATGGCCAAAATGTTTTCTGTTAGCCCTGCCACGGTGCATGTTCGAGTCGAAAAAATGCGCGCCGCCAATATTATCGAGCGCACTGAAGTGGTGATCAACGCCAAGAAGTTGGGTTATGACGTGTGTTGCTTTATTGGCATCAATCTAAATGCAGCACGTGACTATCATTCTGCTATCGCCAAACTCAACGCATTAGATGAAGTGGTTGAAGCCTATTACACCACTGGCGCTTATAATATTTTCGTCAAACTGATGTGTAAAAACATCGAAGAACTGCAATATGTGCTTATAGACAAGTTGCAAGCGATCGATGAAGTGCAATCGACCGAAACACTGATTTCACTGCAAAACCCAATTAATCGTAATGTGAACCCGTAAAGGAAAGAGAAATAACTTAAAGAAGAAAACCACGCACTTTAATTGCAACATCAACTTAAATAAATGATCACATTTCATTCACATTAATAATTTATCCTTTGGTCAAACTAAAAAAGACTAAGGAAAGCATATTATGAGCCATGTTGAGCAAGATGATTATTCAAACCATTTAGATTCAGCGCCATCCGATTTTTCTCAAATTGTAGAAAAAGGCTTAAATCGTCGTCGTTTTTTACAAGCCGCGTCGGCAACCAGTTCAGTGGCTTTTTTTGCCGCCTCACCACTTGCCAATGCCATGGCGCGTCCTCCAAAAAACCAGTCTTTACTTGGGTTTGACGCCATTGCAACCTCAACACAAGATACTGTGGTAGTTCCTGCCGGATATAAAGCTGAATCTTTAATTGCATGGGGGGATCCAATTCACCCAAATGCCGCCCCTTTTTCTCAGCTAAATACCGCACTCGATCAAGAACTTCAATTTGGCGATAACAATGATGGCATGACATTTTTACCTTTAAGCCGCCAGCGCGCGGTGCTTGCCGTTAATAATGAAAGTACTAATTATGCTGATTTATTTGAAGATAAAGGTGCAACACTGACCGCAAGTAAAGTGCATCGCGCCCAAGCAGCTGTCGGAGTTACCATTGTCGAGCTGCAACGCAGTCATCGTGGTGATTGGCAAGTGAATGTTAATGGACGCTTAAACCGTCGCATTACCGCCTACACTGAAATGGAACTGACAGGCCCCGCCGCGGGTGATGGCAATCTTAAAACCCACGCGGATCCAACCGGCACTCAAGTATTTGGCACTTTTAATAACTGTGCCAATGGTACAACACCTTGGGGTACTTACCTCACTTGCGAAGAAAACTTCAACGGCTTTTTTGGCAGTCATAATAAAATAGAAGTACCAGAAAAGGATGCTCGCTATGGCATTAACTCTGGTGATGGTGGGTTCCGTTGGCACCAATTCGATGAGCGTTTTGATATTGAAAAGGAACCAAACGAGAATCATCGCCATGGTTGGGTGGTCGAAATTGACCCGATGAATCCTCATTCCAAACCGAAAAAGCGCACTGCACTTGGTCGCTTCAAGCACGAAAATGCGGCGTTAACCATTAATAAAAATGGCAAAGTCGTGGTGTACTTGGGGGATGATGAACGTGGCGAGCATTTATATAAATTTGTCTCCAAGAACAAATACAATCAACACAAGCCAGAAAAAAATCGCGATTTACTCGATGAAGGCACCTTATATGTCGCTAAGTTCTCCGCTCAAGATGCTGAAATGCATGGTAAAGGCGAATGGCTAGAACTGACCTTTGGCAAGAATGGATTAACCCCAGAAAATGGTTTTAATAACCAAGCAGAAGTATTAATTTTTGCTCGCCAAGCGGCAACACAAGTTGGAGCGACCACCATGGATCGTCCGGAATGGGTGGCGATAAATCCAAAATCTGACCAAGTTTTTTGTACCTTAACCAACAATAAATATCGCGGTGTGCGCGAAGGGCAAGAAGTCAACGGCGCTAATCCGCGTGAAAATAATATTTACGGACATATCATTCGCTGGGAACCGAAAAATGGTAACCATACCTCAGACGATTTTTTCTGGGATATTTATGTCATGGCCGGCAACCCAGAACAATACCCTAATACTGATTTACGTTCAGGTAGCAACAATATCAACAAAGATAATATGTTTAATAGCCCTGATGGCATCGGTTTTGATAATGCTGGTCGATTATGGATCCAAACGGATGGTGATTACTCTAACTCGGGTAATTTCGCCGGCATGGGAAACAACCAAATGCTGTGTGGTGATCCTCAAACAGGTGAAATTAAACGCTTCTTAACCGGACCTATCGGGTGCGAAATTACTGGCCTTACCTTTAGCCCAGATAACCGAACCTTGTTTGTTGGAGTACAGCATCCAAGCCAAAGCTTTTCGGCTATTAATGGCATACCTCGCTCGACGGTGATGAAAATTACCCGTGAAGATGGCGGTATAATAGGCGCATAATGTACGACTTAATGTCGGGTTCTCGCGATTAGTAATCGAAGCAGAACCTGACATTTATTACTGTAGAGCTTAATTAATGCCGAACTTTATTGTGCCGTTGGGATCCTAACTTCCGAGCCCCTATTTTCTGCTTTCTCGGTATAGCAGGTGGGTTGTCTTGGGCACATGCCTCCGCGCGAACAAATCACCCGCGCACCATTGTCGATACCACGTTCAATCCAATTAATATTGAGTATTCTGGCAACGGTTAATAAGTGTTGTTTAATCGCATTCGGGATCTCGGCTTGACCGCCACGACGAACACATTCTTTTTGCAGCGCGGTGGCGATCTCAACCGCATTCTCACCTTGTGCTTCTAGCGCCGGGTTTAAATCAATCCCACTACACAACACATGGTAATTACCCGCCATATCTTTCACTTTAACCGATTCACAGCAATAAATATGCGGCACCCCATCTTGATTGAGCACCGAAATTTGCGCCACAGGGGTATTTCCAGGAATGCCGATCATGCGAAATACCGCCCAATGCTGACACGGATCTTCCACCATACGCATATTGCCCCACGGCAGCGGAATGCCATTACCTCGGTACACCGCTTTGAGTTTGCCCGGATTGTACGCATCAAAATAATGCCAATGGGGATACGACGACACCGCAGTCATGCGCCGCATTACCACCGATTCCGACACCCCAATCAATTTGCTGACGCTGATCTCATAACCATGGCGATCAAGTAATTGACGAAATGGCACTTTAGGGCACAGCAAAGCACCAGCAAAAAACGAACATTCGAAATCACGCCAAGCTTGTAAAATATGTTGAGAATCTAAATTAAGCGAATCGCGCGCGGTTTGATCGTCGCGTTTTAAACTGGATAAATTACGATTATCAGAGGCGATAATATTTTTTTCACCATCGCTGTTATGCAGCACTTTATGCCCAATATGCACCGCCAGATCGTATTTCAGCTTTTCTGGCGTGGCTTTTAACGCTTTATTGATCCGCACCACACTCGGCGCTTCTGAATACGAACGCACAATATGTTTCGATTTGACTCCGGCTTTATCCACCACATCTTGCGACGGTTCATCAAACCATTTAATTTTCACCCCGACGTCTTTACAGATATCAAGCAGATCATCGACCGACAACGGCATTCTCTTTTGACCCACTTTTTCGGCTGCTTTTTCAAGATCGGGAAAATGATTTTGATGATGCTCTTGGTGAGCACGAATAAGTAAATGGGCAAATTGATGACCAGAAGTGCCAGTTTGAGACAGCATTTCGGGTATCGCAATTTGCAAAATATCATTGGAAAACAAAAAACTTGGCTCAAGCACCATGCCATTAATACCACCGCGAGAGCCTTTCTCTGGTTTCAACTCTTCTTCTTCACTGGCATCGTCTAAAAACCAGTGTAATGGCTTTTGAAATACCTGCGCGATCACATCCAACATCGCTTCACTCGGCACTCTTTTACCGCGTTCGATCATCGAAAGATAAGAAACAGAAGGGGCATCTTCAGCATCGACTTTGACACACCTTGCCGATAAATCTTCCAACGTTAAGCCGTTACGCTTCCTAAGATTGCGTACTTTGGTTCCCAAAAAATGAGACTGTCGATTGAGTGAGTTTTGCGCCTTCATCCGTGATCGCTCCCTTGTGAATTTTTTGTAAAATTTACACTGTGTAATTTTCTTTGTGAAATTTTAGTTAATTTAACGTTATTCTTTTAGTCACAGGATAGGAAAACATCATTTGATAGTCAGTTTTAAGACTACAGTCACGAAACGGACAACTTTCAAACTGATATCAAATTAAAAAACGCAATACGAGGGACTGATTATGAACTTAGCTCAAAACCTAGACACACAAACCGGTAACACCACCACGTCATCGATCGCACACAAGATCAATGCCGGCTTAGTTCAATTCGTCAATCAAGAAGTATTGCCGTTAACCGGACTTAACCAAGATAAATTTTGGCACGACTTCAGCCAATTGCTGACTGATTTAGCACCCAAAAACAATGCACTATTGGCCAAGCGTGAATCACTACAGCAGCAAATCGATCAATGGCATCAAGCCAATCCAAACAAATTGAATTCCGCTCAATACCAAGCGTTTTTGCGTGAAATTGGTTACTTGGTTGAGCAAGGCGATGATTTCCAAATCACCACCAGCAATGTCGATCAAGAAATTTCAAGCATGGCTGGACCGCAATTAGTGGTTCCAATTAAAAACGCACGTTTTGCCTTAAACGCGGCCAACGCTCGCTGGGGCAGTTTATACGATGCAGCTTATGGTTCTGATTTAATTCAACAATGTGATGGCCTAAAAGCAGGCAAAAAATACAACCCTGCTCGTGGTAAGCATGTGATTGCTTTGGCCAAAACGTTTTTAGATGACAACTTCCCATTAAAAGAAGGTTCACATCACGACGTTCAAAGCTATTCGGTCTATTTTCATCACCTTTTAGCCACATTCCCCGATGGCAGCCAATCGGGTTTGGCTCAACCATGTCAGTTCGTGGCATCGAGTAACCCAGATGTAGAACCAACATCAATCGTATTGAAAAACAATGGTTTGCATATTGAATTAATTATTAACCGTAAAGGCGCGATTGGTCAGCACGACATCGCCGGTTTAGATGATATTCAATTGGAATCGGCGCTTTCAACCATTATGGATTTTGAAGATTCTGTGGCTGCGGTTGATAGCCAAGACAAAATTGAAGCCTACCAAAATTGGTTTGGTTTGATCACCGGTAACCTCACCGCCACTATTGATAAAGGTAATCAAACGCAAATTCGCCGCCTTAATTGCGACCGTAGTTATACCCATAAAAATGGCGATGACTACAACTTACATGGTCGTTCACTATTGATGGTACGTAACGTCGGCCACTTGATGACCAGCGATTTAATGCAAGATCAACACGCACAAAATATGCCGGAAGGTTTGATTGATGCCGTGATCACCTCATTGATCGCCTCAATTGAAATCCATAACCCTCAAGCGTGTCGCGTAACCAACAGTCGCACTGGCAGCATCTACATTGTGAAACCAAAAATGCACGGCCCTGAAGAAGTGGCATTCAGCAATGAGATATTTGAACGTGTCGAGAACATGCTTGATTTAGCGCCGAACACCATCAAAATGGGGATTATGGATGAAGAACGTCGCACCACGGTTAACTTAAAAGAATGTATCCGCGCGGCGCAATCTCGGGTGGTCTTTATTAACACTGGTTTTCTTGACCGCACTGGTGATGAAATTCACACCAGCATGCAAGCCGGCGCATTTAAACCCAAAGGCGAGATCAAACATCAAGCTTGGATCGGTGCTTATGAAAATAACAACGTCGAAGTGGGTCTGGCTTGTGGTTTTGCCGGCAAAGCACAAATTGGTAAAGGCATGTGGGCAATGCCAGAAGAAATGAAAGCCATGATGGCGGACAAAATTGCTCACCCACAATCCGGAGCCAATACCGCTTGGGTACCGTCTCCGACAGCGGCAACCTTACATGCGATTCATTACCATCAAGTCAATGTTTTTGAACAACAAGAGAGCATTAGTCAACGTCCAGCAGCAAACATTGGGGATTTATTGCAGCTTGAATTATTAGCTGAAAATGAACTGACTCAAGCGCAAATTGAAGCCGAGTTAGATAACAATATTCAAGGTATTTTAGGCTATGTGGTTCGCTGGGTAGAAATGGGAATTGGTTGCTCAAAAGTGCCGGATATCAATAACGTCGAACTAATGGAAGACCGCGCCACATTGCGTATCTCTAGCCAACATATTGCCAACTGGTTATTGCACCGCATCTGTCGCCCAGAGCAAGTAATGGACAGCATGCACAAAATGGCGCAAGTGGTCGACACCCAAAATGCAGGCTCGGAAGGTTATCAACCTATGTTGCCACAAATTGAACAAAGCTTAGCGTTTCAAGCCGCAAGAGAGTTGATTTTCCAAGGCCGTAATCAACCAAGTGGCTACACCGAACCGCTGCTGCATCAATATCGAGGATGGGTAAAAAATCAATAACGAAACAAAATACAAAGAACAAAGAACAAAGAACAAAGAACAAAGAACAAAGAACAAAGAACAAAGAACAAAATAAAAAACTTTTAAATCCAATAACAACACTTACAGCCAAATAAGAAGGGATTCACTATGCCAAATACAACCTCTCAAAACAGCTACAAACAACAGCTTTCTGATGCTGCGACTATGATTGAAAAACAAGGCAGCACTTGGAGTGCCATCACCCCAGAATATGTGGCTCGTATGCGTCTGCAAAATCGCTTTAAAACCGGTTTAGATATTGCACGTTATACCGCAAAAATCATGCGCGAAGACATGGATGCTTATGATAAAGATTCGGCCAATTACACTCAGTCTTTAGGTTGCTGGCATGGTTTTATCGGCCAACAAAAAATGATTTCAATTAAGAAGCACTTTGAGACCACTCGCGGTCGTTACTTATACCTTTCTGGTTGGATGGTGGCAGCAATGCGCTCTGAGTTTGGTCCACTGCCAGACCAATCCATGCATGAGAAAACCACCGTACCTATGCTGATTGAAGAGCTGTACACCTTCTTAAAACAAGCCGATGCGCGTGAATTAAATCATCTATTTAAAGAGTTAGATGCCGCTAAAGACTCAGGCGATGACATCAAAATCCAAGCGGTACAAAAGCAAATCGACAACTTTGAAACTCATGTAGTGCCAATTATTGCCGATATCGATGCCGGTTTTGGTAACGAAGAAGCGACTTATTTACTGGCCAAGAAGATGATTGAAGCGGGCGCATGTTGTATTCAAATTGAGAACCAAGTGTCGGATGCTAAGCAATGTGGTCACCAAGACGGCAAAGTAACGGTGCCACATGAAGACTTCCTAGCGAAAATTAATGCGGTTCGTTACGCGTTCCTAGAAATGGGCGTTGAAGATGGGGTTATCGTGGCGCGTACCGATTCATTGGGCGCGGGGCTAACCCAAAAAATCCCAGTATCTCAAACGGCAGGCGATCTTTCAGACCAATACAACGCCTACATTGATGGGGTAGAAATCACTTCTCTCGCTGAGCTTGAATCTGGTGACATGGTCTTAAAACAAGGTGATGCCGTGATCAAACCTACTCGCCTAGCCAATGGTTTAATTCGCTTCAAGCCGGATACGGGTGAAGACCGCGTGGTACTAGATTGTATTACTTCGCTACAAAACGGCGCCGATCTATTGTGGATTGAAACCGAGAAGCCGCATGTTGAACAAATTGCAGGCATGGTGAATCGTATTCGTGAGGTTATTCCCAATGCCAAACTGGTTTACAACAACAGTCCATCATTTAACTGGACGCTTAACTTCCGTCAGCAAGTATTTGATGTTTGGGCAGAGTCCGGCAAGGACGTATCAACCTACGACCGCGCGCAACTAATGAATCAAGTATACGATGGTTCGGAATTGGCACTAGAAGCGGATGCGAAAATCCAAAGCTTCCAACGTGATGCTGCAGCGCAAGCGGGTATTTTCCATCACTTGATCACACTGCCGACTTACCATACAGCGGCGCTTTCAACGGATAACTTGGCCAAAGACTACTTTGGTGAGCAAGGCATGTTGGCTTATGTGGCCGGTGTTCAGCGTAAAGAATTACGTCAAGGTTTGGCTTCGGTTAAACACCAAGATATGTCGGGTTCAAACATTGGTGATGATCACAAAGAGTACTTCTCAGGCGACCAAGCGCTGAAAGCCTCGGGTGAAAACAACACCATGAATCAGTTCTCGTAACCGTTTCAGATTCATCGACCTTAATCGGAGCTGCCGAGTTATGTGGCAGCTTTAATTAAGCGAGATAAGCGCTCCCTTAATCAAAAGGCGACCTTTCTCTTATCTGCGATGTCATTCGTTAGCATAGAGAAGGAAGCCTTTTTTTCGTTTTGTCACACTTGTCATTCAACCCGCTTCGCCTCTTCTGATATACTTCTTGCCATATCAAAACTCACCACTGGCAACCAATTCGCTTAACTGTGGTCAGAGTCATTAACAATATTAATTGAGTCATAATATGAGCTCTCAATATTGAGCATAAAGAAAAGTGACAAAGAGCGCAGAGGCTCTTTTCTCAAGCGCCCATGGATGGAATAGCGTTTTTCGGCATGTTCAAGTTGATAGATTATCGAATGAAATAAAAACATCACTTTTAATGGAATAATTACCTTTTATGTTTTCTTTGCGCGCGGTTTCGCTATTTTTTACCAGCCTACTCACCTTATTGCTGAGCACGTCCAGCCTCGCCGCTAATTTTGATTCGGTCGATGCACCTTTAGCCGCCTTTTCTGCAGCGCCCGCGAATGATCATCGTTTTGTGCCGGTTGACCAAGCTTTCCCTTTTAATTTTATTCAACAAGGCAATAAGGTTAAGCTCGATTGGCAGATCAAAGATGGCTATTACTTATATAAAGAGCGTTTCTCGTTTAGCACTAAAGACGCAAAAATTGCCGATGCGATCATGCCTGAAGGTGAGTTTCACCATGATGAGTTTTTTGGTGATGTGCATGTATTTAAACAACCCGTTAGCGTTGAGATCCCACTACAACAAGTCGGTGATAAAGGTCAGCTGATCGTGCAATATCAAGGCTGTGCCACCACTGGATTTTGTTATCCACCCGAAACGCGCGTCATCCCGCTCGATGCACTGAATACTAATCAAACTACAAATAATCAGACTGCGAACGCTCATTCAGAGCAAACCCAAGCTTCAGCAACTCAAACATTATCAACTCAGTCAGTCGTAAATCAACCCGTAACGACTCAACCAGCAGCCAATCATTCTGAAGATGCCGGTATTGCGGCGCAATTATCACAACATTGGTGGACACCTTTCTTATTTTTAGCATTAGGCATAGGGCTGGCCTTTACCCCTTGCGTGCTGCCAATGTACCCAATTTTAACTGGCATTGTTTTAGGTGGCGGCAAACTTTCGGCTGGCAAAGCGTTTAAATTATCGTTTGTGTATGTGCAAGGTATGGCACTCACTTACATGCTGCTTGGCTTAGTGGTGGCCTCACTTGGGGTGCAGTTTCAAGCGGCGCTACAAGCTCCTGCGGTATTGATCGGGTTAAGTGTGTTATTTGTGCTGCTTGCTATGTCGATGTTTGGGGTTTACACCATTCAACTGCCTAGCCGGATGCAAACTTGGCTCAATGAACAAAGTAATAAACAACAAGGCGGCAACCTCATCGGGGTATTTGCGATGGGCATTATTTCTGGCTTAGTGTGCTCGCCTTGCACGACTGCACCACTGTCTGGCGCTCTGCTTTATGTGGCGCAAAGTGGCGATTTAATCACAGGTGCAATTGCCTTGTATGCGTTGGCGATTGGCATGGGGATCCCACTGATTTGTGTGGCGGTGTTTGGTAATAAACTATTGCCGAAAGCCGGTGAATGGATGAATAAAGTTAAGATGCTATTTGGCTTTATTTTACTGGCCGCGCCGATTTTCTTACTCGAACGCATTCTGCCAGTATTTTGGGTTGAATTGCTTTGGTCAGGATTGGGGTTAGTCGCGTTTACTTGGCTATACCATATCCGTCAATTCATTAAAGCCGGCTCTTGGGCACAAAGCATCACCAGTATTATTGCGATGCTGGGTTTAATGCTCGCCTTTATTACTGGCTTACAAGCGTTTGGTTTTAATCCGCTGGGCAATACCGTAAGCCAACAACAAGATAAGGTGCAAGTCGAGTTTGTTCGCATTCATACCGTGGCAGATCTCGACCAACAATTGTTACTGGCAAAACAAGCGGGTAAACCGGTGATGTTTGATTATTACGCCGATTGGTGCGTGGCATGTAAAGAGTTTGAGAAATACACCTTTCATAACCCACAAGTGGCCGCCAAGCTGCAAAACATGGTGCTATTACAAGCCGATGTGACTAATGCTAATCCGCAAGATATTGCCTTAATGGAAAAAATGAAAGTGCTTGGCCTGCCGACGATTGAGTTTTGGGATGCGCAAGGCAAGCATGTGACTAGCGCGCGCATTACTGGGTTTATGGATGCGGCCAATTTTCTTAGCCACTTAACCAAGAATGGCTTAGCGCCTAACCATTAACTTTTACTTTCTAGCAACCCTAGCTCTAGCAACTCACAATTCTAGCAACTAGGCGGTGCAATTCTGTATTAAATATAGACAAAAGTCGGATATGCTTCAGGTTTTTGCACATAGCCAGTTGAGTGCAGCGATAAACACGCAGATAATGAATTTATTGTTAACAAACAGTAAATGGAATGTCTGTCATGGATTCGACATACAATATCGTCATCGCCGATGATCACCCGCTTTTTCGCAATGCACTATTTCAGTCAATTCACATGGCGATCAGTGGTGCTAACTTATTTGAAGCGGATTCACTCGACGCCTTGCTCACACTACTTAAAAAAGTCGATGAGCCCGATCTATTATTATTAGATTTAAAAATGCCCGGTTCGAATGGCATGTCGGGCCTGATCCAATTGCGATCGGAATACCCTGATATGCCGATTGTTGTCATTTCTGCCAGTGAAGAGTCGAGTGTAGTGAGCCAAGTAAAAAGCCACGGTGCTTTCGGCTTTATACCAAAGTCGAGTGATATGCGTGAGCTTAATCGCGCGCTTAATCAAGTGCTCAATGGCGACCCTTTCTTTCCTGAAGGCCTTATTCAAAATAACGAAGCGTGCAATAACTTAAGCCAAAAACTGGCGGCGCTTACTCCGCAGCAATATAAAGTGCTCGGGATGTTATCTGATGGACTGTTAAATAAACAAATTGCTTATGAGCTTAATGTCTCGGAAGCCACAATTAAAGCGCACATGACGGCTATCTTCCGCAAGCTCGATGTTAAAAACCGAACTCAAGCGGTGATCTTATTGCAACAACTTGAAACGCAGAATTAATTCCCCTCACACACAAAATTCTGCCTTTTCACACCTTAGACCTTAGCCTAATAGCATTAGACCTTAGCCTAGCTTCCTTTTCGAGCTAGGCTAAATTATTCCAACCCACTTCACAAAAATGCCCTCAACGTCTTATAGCTCACCTTTTATTGCCCGACTAAAGTTGAAAAGCCGCACTCCCCCAGCACTGCTATTGTTTTGTTGTAACTTTTTATTAACAAATTTCTTCACCCATATTTAATAAATCCGATCACTGCATCTGTAGTGAATCAATAAGCAAAACAAAAGGAGAGCGGCTATGGCGTTTGAATCAGACACACATGCCCAAGCTTACTGGAAAGAAAATCTAGGGATCATGGCGACACTACTGACGATTTGGTTTGTGGTGTCTTATTGTGCTGGCATTTTATTTGTCGATGCACTCAATACCATCCAATTTGCCGGTTTCAAATTAGGGTTCTGGTTTGCTCAGCAGGGGTCGATTTATACCTTTGTGGTGCTGATCTTCGTGTATGTAGCGCGTATGAATGCGTTAGATAAAAAATACAACGTTCAGGAAGACTAAGGGAGCATAAGATATGGAAATCCAAACGTGGACGTTTATTCTCGTCGGTATTACTTTTACTTTATATATCGGTATCGCCATTTGGGCTCGCGCCGGATCAACCAGTGAGTTTTATGTTGCAGGTGGTGGTGTCCACCCTGTCGCGAATGGTATGGCCACCGCAGCCGATTGGATGTCAGCAGCATCATTTATTTCAATGGCGGGTATTATCTCATTTGCCGGTTACGACGGTTCGGTTTACCTAATGGGTTGGACTGGCGGTTATGTACTGCTGGCATTATGTTTAGCCCCATACCTCCGAAAATTCGGCAAATTTACTGTGCCTGATTTCATTGGTGATCGTTACTACTCAAGTACCGCTCGCATGGTGGCTATCTTCTGTGCCATCTTCGTATCCTTTACGTATGTAGCGGGTCAAATGCGTGGTGTAGGCGTGGTATTCTCTCGTTTCTTAGAGGTGGATATTAACCTTGGTATCATCATTGGTATGGCAATTGTGTTCTTCTATGCGGTTCTTGGCGGCATGAAAGGCATTACCTATACCCAAGTTGCTCAATTCTGTGTACTTATTTTTGCGTTCCTGGTTCCAGCCGTTTTCACTTCCATTATGATGACAGGCAGCGTATTTCCACAAATAGGTATGGGTTCAACCATTTCAGGTTCCGATGTCTACTTGATGGATAAACTTGAAGGTTTAACTCAAGAACTCGGTTTTAATTCCTATATTGACGGCTCGAAAAGCACGGTTGATGTATTCTTTATTACTGCCGCTCTTATGGTGGGTACTGCTGGTTTACCGCACGTTATTATTCGCTTCTTTACCGTTCCTCGCGTAAAAGATGCACGAATTTCAGCCGGTTGGGCGTTACTGTTTATTTCTCTACTTTACACCACAGCCCCTGCTGTTGCGTCATTTGCTCGTGTTAACCTGATTGAAACCATTAATGGCCCTGATCTTAAAGGTGTTACGGCAGAAAATGCTCCAAGCTGGTATCAGAACTGGGAAAGCACAGGGTTAGTGTCTTGGGAAGATAAAAACGGTGATGGCAAGATGTTCTACTCTGGCGATGAACGTAATGAGATGAACATTAACCGCGATATCATTGTATTAGCTTCTCCTGAACTGGCGAAACTGCCAAACTGGGTCGTAGCATTACTGGCTGCCGGTGGCTTAGCCGCTGCGCTATCAACCGCTGCAGGTTTATTATTGGTTATCTCAACCTCGATTTCACATGACTTGTTGAAGAAAGGCTTGAAACCCAATATGACCGATAAAGAGGAACTGATGTATGCGCGGATAGCCGCTGCGGTTGCTATTGTCGGAGCGGGTTACTTAGGTATTAACCCACCAGGCTTTGTGGCACAGGTGGTTGCCTTCGCGTTCGGACTTGCCGCCGCCTCCTTCTTCCCTGCCATCATCTTAGGTATTTTCTATAAGAAGATGAACAAGGAAGGCGCGATTGCCGGTATGGTTGTCGGTATTATCTTTACCGCTGCCTACATTATTTACTTTAAGTTTATTAACCCAGCCGCAAGCACGCCGGATAACTGGTTCTTCGGAATTAGCCCTGAAGGCATTGGTACGCTTGGTATGTGTTTGAACTTCGTAGTCTCGATTGTGGTGAATAAATTTACCGCAGAAGTACCAAAAGATGTACAAGACATGGTTGAGTCTATCCGTTTCCCGAAAGGAGCCGGTGAAGCACACGATCATTAATACAATATGATGCACTAAGCCTAATTCTTAAACATAGGCACTTAGAACATAAGCTAAACGTAAGTTTTTAAGCATCAGTTCTTAAAGAAAATAGGTTGTTAGAGCATCAAATACAACAAAGCCCGAATCATCATGGTTCGGGCTTTTGCTATTTATTTATCTATTTATCGCATCGTAATGGAACTAGGCTTTTTGTACTTCCAAACCTAGCACTTTGGCAAGGTCTTCTAATTCTTTTAAGCTGTCTAAAAACAGAAACACATTGGCTTCATCCACCGCAAGGTAGAAACGATTATCGCCATCATAAGCGTTTTGAATCGTCAGTGCTTGCACTTTATCAACCTGACTACTAACCACTAAACCGCCCATTGCAAGGCGAACCATGCCTTGATAAATCTCGACTAAGACGCCTTGTTTGGTTTGAAACTCACCCATAATAAATACTCTTTTTATAATCGATTTAACACAGCTCGTAATTTTAATGGTTTGACAGGCTTAGTTAACAGCTGAAAACCCTGAGCTTGTATCGCCTGGCTCACTTCATCGGAGCGGTCGGCACTTATGATAACACCTTCAAAGCCATCTCCCAATTGGTTACGCAAATGCTGCAATATTTCTAACCCTGTACGACCATTATCAAGATGATAATCAGAGAATACCACCTCGGGATACCAGTCTTTCTTCATCGCTTGCAAGGTTTGCTGTAAGTTTAACGCCGTTTTGACCTCGCACCCCCAACGTTCCAGTAGCGCCTGCATCCCTAGCAATATCTCAGCTTCATTATCAATACATAAAACCTTAATATTGGCCAGTGGTGCATGTTGGATTATCGGGGCTGACATCACATCTTGTTCCTCTAACTCTGCAGCATCGAGAGTTACCGAAAATACCGTGCCTTTATTTGGCCAAGAGCGTAATTCTATTTTATGACCCAGCAAACGAGCAATACCTCGCGCAATGGCCAAGCCTAAGCCTAAACCTTGGTCGGCGCGGTTTTGATCGACCCGAGTAAACTCTTCAAAAATATCACTTTGCTGCTCATAAGGAATGCCAATACCGTTATCCCAAACCTCAATTCTTATTTGGGCATTTTTTCCGTCACGTTGAATTCGACGCATTCCAAGTAAAACCTTAGCTTGGCTGGCTTCTTTTTGACTATAACGGAAGGCATTAGTTAATAAGTTTTGCAAAATACGCCGCAACAATTTGGGATCTGATTTCACCACTAATGTTGATGGAATACGATTAAACTCAACCTTATTTTGCTCAGATAACACACTAAATTCCGCATCAAGGTTATCTAACACTTCGCGCAATGCAAAAGCTTTTATTTCGGTCGGTACATTGCCAGATTCCAGCCTAGAGATATCGAGCAAATCACCAATCAAATCTTCGGCGGCGCCCAATGCACTCTCAATATGGGCAGAAAATTTTCTGGTGTTATCTTCTTGCGCAGTTTCGGTTAATGATGAAGCAAACAACCTAGCGGCATTAAGCGGTTGCATTAAATCGTGGCTCACCGCGGCTAATAAGCGGCTTTTGGATTGCGATGCATGCTCGGCACTTTGATTAGCAGTAATTAATTGAGTATTTAAGCTTTCTAATGCCCGAGTACGCTCTTGCACTCGATCTTCTAACGTTTCATTCGCTTCTTTTAAGGCTTGCTCGGCGCGGCGAAACGCGGTGATATCAGAAAAACTCATCACAAACCCACCACCTGGCATAGGATTACCTTGCACTTCAATTACTTGACCATCTTCTCGAACTCTTGATGACGTGTGCTTAGTGCCGCGCTCTAAATGCTCAACCCGTCGACGAACATGTATTTCAGGATCGCCCGGCCCGCATAATCCTTGTTCAGCATTATGGCGGATCACATCGGCGATCGGTCGGCCCACTTGGATTAAGCCAGGAGGAAAATCAAACTGCTCAAGATAACGTTGATTCCAAGCCACCAAGCGCAATTGTTTATCCACCACCGCGATCCCTTGGCTAATATGCTCAATCGCACCTTGTAATAAACCGCGGCTAAAATCGTACAACTCGGAAGCTTCATCGACGATAGTGGCGACTTCTTCCAATTGCATATTGCGCCCTTGCAAGGCAGAAGTGAGCACTAATCGAGAGGATGACGCACCAAACACCCCCGCCAATACCCGCTCGGTATGGCGAATTAATTGCGCCGAAGCTTGCTGTTGCGGTTGCAGCGTTTGTTGTTGCTGCTTCCAAAATAATTGAAACGCGTGGCGGGCGCGTTTGCGTCCAACGAAGCGCGAAGCGAGCATTTCAAGTTCCGCCACACTGACGCGGCTTTGGTACAAGCTAACATCTTCACTTTCTGGCAATGGCGTTCCAACAAACGAAGCGGCTTGTAAGCGCTCACTTAAACTCGAACGCGTGAGCAAAGAGACCAATACATACGCCACACTATTGACGATAAGGCTTAATGCCATACCCCAATCTGACGCTTTCAAATCCAGATTTTGTAGCCATTGTGGCGGGCTTAATAACCATAATAAAAAGTTGGTTTTTTCACTGCCGGCCAGCATATTAGTTTGCAACATTAAGGTCGAAAGCCACACCAACATACCGAATAATAATCCGACGTATACCCCTTTTCGGTTGCCTTTACGCCAATACATTCCGCCCAATACCGCAGGAGAAAATTGCGCAATCGCTGCAAATGAAAGCAGGCCAATCACCGACAACGATGAGACTCGATCCAATACTTGATAAAAGCCCCACGCCCCCAGCAACAACAACGCAATCAGGCCGCGCCGCACATTCAATAAGAGGCCTGATATTTGCTTCGGCTTGGCATTCGACAAACGCATACGGCGCAACAATAACGGCCAAACTAAGTCATTCGATACCATAATTGTGAGCGCAATGGTGGATACGATCACCATGCCGCTGGCCGCGGACGTTCCACCTAAATACGCTAATAATGCAATGCTTTGGACATCGACTCCTAAAGGCAAATTAATCACATAGGCATCAGCGCTAGTACCAGGCAGAAAATATTGCCCCGCCCACGCCACCGGTAACACAAACAAGCCCATTAAAAATAAATAGATTGGAAAAACCCGGCGAGCGGTATGCAGATCTCGCGCCTGATCATTTTCAACGATAGTGGTATGAAATTGACGTGGTAAACAGATGATCGCCGCCATGGTCAGCAGCATGTGGATCGCAATGGTAGGAATATTGGGCGACTGATAATATTGCTTAGCCAGAGTTGGCAGTGAAATATCTGGCGAGTTGAAGATCAATACCACCACAAACACACCGACCAGCAAAAAAGCCACCAGCTTAACCAGAGACTCAAATGCCACCGCCATCATAATGCCGCGATGATGCTCAGTATTATCAATATGACGAGTACCAAATAAAATGGTAAAAACCGCCATAACCCCAACCACAAACCAAGACACTTGCAGGTCTTGATAACCCAGTATATCCATTAAATTAGGCGCAACTAAATCTAAGCCCATGGTGATGCCGCGTAATTGCAGTGCGATATAAGGCAGAATTCCGACCACTGCAATAAGAGTGACCGTAATGGCTAAGCCTTGAGATTTACCATATCGCGCGGCAATAAAGTCGGCAATCGAGGTAATATGCTCGCGTTTGGTAATTAAAATCAAACGAGCCAGAATGCGCCAACCTAGCGTGAATACTACAATCGGCGCGAGGTAAATGGGAAGGAATGACCACATATTGGCACTGGCTTGACCAACCGTGCCGTAAAAAGTCCAAGAGGTACAATAGACCGCAATCGATAGACTATAAATCCAAGGCCGCCAGTTAGATAGCCAGTTTTTTTGTCGATCGCCATACCAAGCGATCAAAAACAGCACCCCTAAATAGGCGAGCGATACCGGAATAACAATCCATCCTTGCATAGCAGTTCCCTTGTCTCTAATTGGTCTAAATCCCGCTATCCATGCGGATTATCGAATATATAAACTCGATATAATGAAGGTTAAATTGTGCAGTGTTACATCTGAAGCCTCAATCTATTTCACTGGAATTTGTGCAGCGGTTAGCGATTTTGGTTCATCCAATTTGATAAACAATGCGACCACTCCCATGGCGGCCATCACCCAGAAAATCCCGCCATCCCATAATTGGAAACCCCAACCACTGAATGCCGTCATTGCCGCGATCACACCACCTAATGGAATCGCATTATACAAGGCTTGTAGTGGCACCATTTGGTTATCATCCGCTTGTTGGATATAACGGATAGTGGCAAAGTGCGCCACCGCAAACGTCACGCCATGCAACAATTGGAACAAGATTAAAAAGCCGACCTCACTGCTAACCGCCAATCCACTCCAACGTACAATCACCCCGACAGACGACAGCAAAAACATCGCTCGCAGACTCCAATTGGCAAATAAACGCCCGCCAAAAGCAAACATCAGCACTTCCGACACGACCGAAAGACTCCACAGATAGCCGACTACCGCTTCAGAGATGCCTAATTGCTTCCAATAAATGGCGCTAAAACTGTAATACGCCGCGTGCGAACCTTGAATTAACGCAATCAGAAATAAGAACTAAATCACCGGCCATTGCTTTAATATCGCCCATAGCTTTGGCTGGCATAATATGCTCGACCTTATGCAAACGCGGAGTGATCACCAAGTTAGTAATGCAACGAGTGGCAAAACCAATGCCGATGAGTAACCCAATATCACTGGCAGACACTCCTTGATCAGCAAACCATAATGCCCAGAATGGCAAATACACGCCATAAGCAAAAAAGAAACCACCAAAGTATTGAGAAATCCAAGCAAAAGGAGACGGTTTAGACATAAAAAAGCAGACCTAAAACACAAAAGAAATATTATGCCTAGCAAGAACAATTAATGCACACCAGACAGATCAACAAAATGTTAACGAGTGCATGAAAATACTAAAATTTACGCTTTTTTACGCAATCAAACACTACATTTACATTGATTGTATTTATACTTAAAAATCATACAAAATTGGCGTCGCATTCATAAACGGATATCTCAGTGAAAAAAATCCCGAAAAAATACTGGTTGATTGGACTTATCATGCTCGCAGGTTGCGGCAGCGCCTATTGGTACAGCAAAAAAAGCAGTGAACCGCTGCAAAACTACGCTACGGTCAAAGCCCATATAGGGGATATCGATCAAACCGTGTTAGCCAATGGCATGTTGCAAGCCTCTAAGCTCGTCAATATCGGTGCGCAGGTGTCAGGACAAATCAAAAACCTGGCCGTTAATTTAGGCGATGAAGTTCAACAAGGTGATTTAATCGCCCAAATTGACGATTTAACCCAACAGAACAACCTAAAAGAATCCCTCGCCTCTCTCAATAGTATTAACGCCCAAATTGAAGCTAAAAACGCACAAATTTACCAAGCACAGCTTGAATTCAATCGACAAAAAAGTATGCTCGCCGCCAGAGCAAGCGCCAAGTCCGATTATGATATTGCTCAAGCTACTCTGGCCGTTTATAAAGCCGAATCCAAACAACTCGAAGCGGAAAAACAACAAGCTAAAATTAAAGTCGATACTGGCAAAGTCGATCTTGGTTACACCACCATCAATGCCCCGATCAACGGTACTGTGGTGTATACCGCAGTTGAAACCGGTCAAACCGTCAACGCCAATCAAACCACTCCAACTATTATTGAACTGGCTCAACTCGATACCATGACCATTAAAGCTCAAATTTCAGAGGCCGACGTTATTGATGTCAAACCAGGGCAAGCGGTCTACTTCACTATTTTAGGTCGCCCCGATCAAAAGTATCGAGCCACATTACGAGATATAGAACCCGGCCCAACCTTAATGGATGGTAACGATAGCGACCTCACCATATCCGATAGTGATGCGATTTATTTCAATGGTTTATTTGATGTCAAAAACCCTAAGCGAGTATTACGGATTGGCATGACCGCGCAAGTTTCTATCGTATTAAATCAAGCCAAAGATACCTTATTAGTCCCATCGCAAGTATTAAAGAAAGGACCAAAAGGCAAAGCCTACCAAGTGCCAGTTTTGGTCAATGGCAAAGTCGAACATCGTAGAGTCAAAGTTGGGTTAAACAATAAAGTTAATGCACAAATCTTATCCGGATTACACGAGGGAGATGACGTAGTAGTAGGCATTGCGACCAAAGGAGCCCCCTCTCCGTCCGATCGTAAATCTCGCGTAAGGTTATAAAGCATGACTAACGCGTTATTGCATATTTCCGACGTTTCTCGCTGCTTTGCCGCCGGAGATCAAGATCTTACCGTACTCAAAAATGTTGATTTAGAAATTCAACGCGGTGAAATGGTCGCGATTGTCGGAGCTTCAGGCTCGGGCAAGTCGACCTTAATGAACATTCTCGGCTGCTTGGATAAACCGTCGAAAGGGCAATACTTTATTGATGGGCAAGACACTTCTCAAATGGAGGCCGATGAACTTGCATCTTTGCGCCGCGAACATTTTGGTTTTATTTTTCAACGTTATCATTTATTAGGCGATCTCGATGCGATTGCCAACGTTGAAGTTCCGGCTATTTACGCTGGTAAAGATCGTCATTCTCGCCAACAACGCGCCAAAGATTTACTCATTCGTTTAGGATTAGGCACTCGACTGGATCATAAACCGAGCCAACTCAGTGGTGGTCAACAACAACGAGTCAGTGTTGCGCGCGCCTTAATGAATGGTGGCGATGTAATTTTAGCTGATGAACCTACGGGCGCATTAGACAGTCACAGCGGCAAAGAAATGATGCAATTGTTACAAGAACTTCATCACGATGGGCACACCATTATTTTGGTTACTCACGATATGGATGTCGCGCAATTTGCCGATCGTATTATTGAACTAAAAGATGGTGTGATCATTCAAGATTACATCAATAAACAACAACGACAGATAGAACAAAAGCAGTTAGAACCCAAAGTCGCTGCTAATAAAAATCGTTTTGTCACCATGCTTGATCGCATAAATGAAGCACTCAAAATGGCATTAATTGCGATGTCGAGCCACCGTTTACGTACCTTTTTAACCATGCTCGGGATTATTATTGGTATTGCTTCGGTGGTATCTGTGGTGGCATTAGGCTCCGGCACTCAACAACAAATTTTGCAAAATATTTCCTCGTTAGGTACCAACACTATTGATGTTCGACCCGGCAAAGGCTTTGGCGACAGACGATCTGGCCGAGTGCGCACCTTAACTGCATCCGATGCCAAAGCGCTAGAAAACTTACCTTTTATTGATAGTGTCACTCCAAGCGTGAGTACCTCGGTCACCATTCGTGCTGGAAATCAAGCCCTCACCGGCAATGTACAAGGAGTCGGCCCAGCCTATTTTAGAGTCTATGATTATCAACTCGATCAAGGGCAATTTTGGGATGAAGACAGCGTCAAAACACTGGCCCAAGAAGCAGTGATCGATAGTAATACCAGCCAAGAACTGTTTGATGGTACCGACCCAATTGGCAAAGTAATTTTCTTAGGTCGATTGCCAGTCCGCATCATTGGTGTGACTCAGCCGAAAGATCAAGCTTTTGGTCTTAGTGATACGTTAAATGTCTGGGTGCCCTACACCACCGTCTCTGGACGCATGTTAGGACAAACTTACTTAAGCAGCATCAGCATTCGACTCAATCAAGACGTCGCCAGTGATGCGGCGGAACAAAGTATTATTTCATTATTAGCACTTCGCCATGGAACGCAGGATTTTTTCACCATAAACACCGATACCATTCGACAAAATATAGAGAAAACCACCTCGACCATGACGTTATTGATTTCAGCTATTGCAGTGATCTCATTGATCGTCGGCGGCATTGGAGTGATGAATATCATGTTGGTATCCGTCACAGAGCGAACTCGGGAGATCGGGGTACGCATGGCGGTCGGTGCTCGGCAAAATGACATCTTGCGGCAGTTTTTAATTGAAGCCGTTTTGGTGTGTTTATGCGGTGGTGTACTCGGGATTGGCTTGGCTTATTTAATTGGTTTTGCTTTGCAGTCTAGTGGCGTGGGTTTCCAAATGATCTATTCGACCAACTCAATTATTGCCGCTTTCTTATGCTCAACGTTGATCGGAGTCTTATTCGGGTTCTTGCCAGCACAAAATGCAGCCAAGCTCGATCCAATTGATGCTTTAGCAAGGGATTAAAATAAGCTTATAGACCAAAGTCGTCTAGCCATAAACGGGCTTTTTCGCCACACTCAGCATAAACCGGCTTGCTAACTAAAATTTTATTCCTAGATAGAATACTCAAAGTAATTGGAGTTTCAGCAAGGCGGCAAGTAAATGAAGCCCCATGAGTTTAGTTCACCTAAACGATTGGGGTGAATGAACGCAGCCAACGAAGCTGTAGCTTCAATTAAGAAGAGTATATGCCCGATAAATTCAATATGACGCTGACCCCATTCGATCGCTTAACCCAGCGTGAGCAAACCCACTTGCGTCAAAATTTGGATGTGGCTTATTTCCGCGAATATGAAACGATTTTAGCGCCGAACCAACCTTGTGACACACTGCATATCGTCATCAAAGGAGCGGTAGAAGAAACCGACGCTCAAGGGAAAGAGGTATTTGCCCATTACACCCCTGATGATCTATTTGATGTTAGAGCGCAACTGGATGGCAAAACCAAACATCGTTATGTGGCATTAGAAGATACGCTGTGTTATTTATTACCTCACGCAGTCTTTCAGGAGTTTTATCAAAAAAATTCCGATTTTTCAGCTTATTTTGATAGCAACTTAGCCAAGCGCCAATCTTTGTTAGACAGTGCTCATCAGCAACAAAACCTAGCGGAATTTATTCTCACCAAAGTCGATAGTCAGATTTACCAAGCGCCATTGATCTTCCCACCTCACGCCTCTTTGCAACAGGTGACCCTAGAGATGCAGCAGCAAAATTGTGATGCGGCATTAATTGAGCTTGCCCCTGACGATTACGCCATTATTACTCGTACCGATTTATTACATGCCATTGCGCTTAAAGGGCATGCTTTAAGCTCCGAAGTTGGCCCCATTGCCACTTACCCTGTACATGATATTGAACAGGATGAATATCTGTTTGATGCGATGATCCGCATGACTCGCCACCGTTGTAAGCGTTTGATGGTCAAGTGCGGCAGCAAAGCAGTCGGCATGCTCGATCTCACTCAAGTGCTTTCTGCCTTTTCAACCCACTCACATGTATTGAGCTTGCGTATTGCCAACGCCACCAGCATTGAAGAGTTGGCATTGGCGGCGCATCAACAACGTGAACTGGTGAATAATTTACATAAAAACGGCATTCGCACTGTGTTTATGATGGAATTAATTTCCGCTCTTAATGAACATATTATTGAAAAAGCCTTTGAACTGATTGTGCCAAAACACCTACATGATCATTGTTGTTTGTTGGTATTAGGCTCCGAAGGTCGCGGCGAACAAATCCTGAAAACCGATCAAGACAATGCGTTAATTATTAAAGATGGCCTGCACTGGCACCAATTTGCGCCATTGATGGAAACCTTCAGTCAAACTTTGCAGCAACTAGGCTATCCATTGTGTAAGGGCAAAGTGATGGTCAGCAATCCTGATTGGGTTAAATCTCAATTGGAATGGAAGCAAAGTTTATCTTTATGGGCCGATCACAATACCGCACGTTCTGTCATGTCTTTGGCAATTATGGCAGACGCCTTAGCGGTTGCCGGCAATCGTCAGTTACTCACCCCCATCAAGCACCACTTACAACACATCATGCAGCAACAACCATTATTGTTAATGGAATTTGCCCGCCCCGCACTCGGCTTTGCGGTGCCTTTAACCTTGTTCGGTCAGGTAAAACAAAACAAACAAGGGCTCGATATAAAACAAGGAGGGATTTTCCCAATAGTGCATGGCATTCGTACCTTAGCACTTGAACATGGCATTACAGCCACCAACACCTTTGCACGCTTAACGCAGCTGCAACAAAAAGGCGTTTTAGCTGAGCTGACCAAAGACAATTTATCCGAAGCCTTAAAACTGTTTATTAAGTGGCGACTCACCCAACAACTGCAACTCAATCATCATCACAATACTTTAGACACCAAACAACTGAACCGTACCGAGCGAGACTTACTGCGCCACAGTTTGCATGCGGTTAAAAAATTCAAACAATGGCTCGGTTATCACTATCAGATCCGTGATTAAGGAGACGTCGTGAACGCATTACAACGGCTATATTGGCTCTATCGGCTGAAAGGATCTGAATACCAATATCTTTTCCGACCTCAACATCCCAGCAGCACAGCCTTAAAGGAATACATTTCGCTCGACTGTGAAACCACCAGTTTAAATCCGGATCAAGCAGAGTTGGTGACGATCGCCGCCACTAAGATCATCGACAACAAGATCATCACTAGCCAGCCGTTTCATATTCGCCTTAAAGCGCCGCAATCTCTCGATCAAGGTTCGATAAAGATCCATCATTTACGTCACCATGATCTAAATAATGGCTATGATGAAATTGATGGCATTAAAGCCCTACTCGCCTTTATCGGCAATCGTCCTTTGGTTGGCTATCATATTCGCTACGACAAGGCGATTTTAGACCGCGCGTGTAAAAAGCACTTAGGTTTTCCATTGCCCAATACATTAATCGAAGTCAGCCATTTATATCATCAACGTTTGGAGCGATTATTACCCAATGCCTATTTTGATTTAAGCTTAGATACCATTTGTCGCCACCTCGATTTGCCGTTGCAACAACGCCATGATGCATTGCAAGATACCATCACTGCGGCGCTGATTTATGTACGTCTGACTCACGGTTCTCAACCCAGCCCTTTTGTTGCTCATTAACAAAGTTCGTTAAATATCAGCCTGATCTCGATTTATTTAGTGTGATTCCCGCCATAAAAAAACCAATAAATTCAATTTCTAATCCTAAAGTCTAATTGTCGAAAGGTGAGGATAAGCAGAAAGTTAACCCATAGAAACAAGAAACCACTTAATAGCAGTCTGACTCATCCAAGGAGAGAACCATGAGTGAAGTACATATTCATCCGGTCAAAGACAATATCCAAAAGACCACTCACGCAGATAGCGACACTTACTTATCTATGTACCAAGAGTCAGTCAATGACCCACAAGGCTTTTGGGGCAAGCATGGCAAAATTCTAGATTGGATCGAACCCTTCACTCAAGTGAAAAGCACCTCATTCGAGCCGGGAAATGTTGGGATAAAATGGTTTGAAGATGGCAAACTCAATGTCTCGGCGAACTGTATTGATCGTCATTTAGCCGAACGCGGCGATGAAGTAGCCATTATTTGGGAAGGCGATGATCCCAATGATGATGAGCTGATCACCTTTAATCAACTGCATGACAAAGTGTGTCGTTTTTCCAATGTATTAAAAGCCCAAGGCGTAAAGAAAGGCGACGTAGTTTGTCTGTATATGCCAATGGTGCCAGAAGCGGCCGTCGCAATGCTGGCTTGTACGCGTATTGGCGCCATTCATACCGTGGTATTTGGTGGCTTCTCTCCTGAAGCGCTTTCGGGTCGTATTATTGACTCAAACTCTCAAGTGGTGATCACCGCCGATGAAGGCGTTCGTGGTGGCCGCGCGGTGCCACTTAAAGCCAACGTAGATGCGGCATTAAACAATCCTGATACTAATGTGCGTAGTGTGGTGGTATTTAAACGCACCGGTGGCGAAGTTGAATGGAATAGCGAGCGTGACGTTTGGTGGCATGAAGCAACCGAACAAGCCTCGCCAGTATGCGAACCTGAAGCGATGAACGCAGAAGATCCGCTATTTATTCTTTACACTTCAGGCTCAACGGGCAAACCCAAAGGGGTATTACACACCACTGGCGGCTATCTTGTGTATGCCACTATGACTTTTAAATATGTATTTGATTACCAAGAAGGCGAAGTGTTCTGGTGTACTGCCGATGTCGGTTGGATCACCGGTCATACTTACTTAGTCTACGGCCCACTGGCCAATGGTGCTAAAACCATTTTATTTGAAGGGGTGCCAAACTACCCACACACCAGTCGCATGAGCGAAGTGGTCGATAAGCATCAAGTGAATATTCTTTACACCGCTCCTACTGCCATTCGCGCTTTAATGGCAAAAGGCGATGAAGCGATTAAAGGCACCGATCGTTCAAGTTTACGTATTATGGGTTCGGTGGGTGAACCGATTAATCCAGAAGCCTGGGAGTGGTACTACAAAACCATTGGTGATGAGCGCTGCCCTATTGTCGATACTTGGTGGCAAACCGAAACCGGTGGGGTATTAATTTCACCACTACCAGGTGCCACCGATCTAAAACCAGGTTCAGCGACGCGACCATTCTTTGGCGTGCAACCGGCATTGGTGGATAACGAAGGCAATATTATTGAAGGTGCAGCCGAAGGTAACTTGGTGATCACCGATTCATGGCCGGGACAAATGCGTACCATTTATGGCGATCATGAGCGTTTTGAGCAAACTTACTTCTCGACCTTTAAAGGCATGTACACCACAGGTGATGGTGCTCGTCGTGATGAAGATGGTTATTATTGGATCACTGGCCGTGTCGATGATGTACTTAACGTCTCTGGTCACCGAATGGGGACCGCTGAAATTGAATCGGCATTAGTGGCGTTTGATAAAATTGCTGAAGCGGCAATAGTTGGTGTTCCCCACGACATTAAAGGCCAAGCCATATACGCTTATATCACCTTAAATGATGGCGAGTTCCCATCGGCTGAATTGCATAAGGAAGTCAAAGATTGGGTACGAAAAGAGATTGGTCCAATCGCCACGCCCGATGTATTGCACTGGACCGATTCATTACCAAAAACGCGTTCCGGTAAAATTATGCGTCGAATTCTGCGTAAAATTGCCACCGGCGACACCGGTAACTTAGGTGACACCTCGACTCTAGCCGACCCAAGTGTGGTGGATAAACTTATCGAAGAGCAAGCGAAATTGGTGTAATTCCCCTATTTCCATCGATTTGTTAATATCATTTAAATCGGACTACTTAACGGTAGTCTGATTTTTTGTCCAATCAAAGATCATTAATAATTTTGAACATTGGTCGATTATCCCGCTAAAACCCTCACATCATGACCTTAGGAAGCCGCTCAAAATCGCAAACAAATTACTCATAAACCAATCAACCTACGCGCAAAAAACAAACAAAATAAGTGATTAGACCAGTATTTTGCTGCGATTTGCTGTGATTTCGCTATAATCGGGCAAATTAATTGGTGCAGTCTCGGTTTTTTTTGCTATCTTAGTTAGCAATGTATCAATTTTATGACAAGATGCATTTTACATTCACTTTGATGGATATTAGCTTCATGATGGCAGCAAACTTGCGAGTTCTGGTCTTAAATGGCCCAAATCTAAATTTATTAGGCTTACGTGAACCCGCTCATTATGGTTCGCACACTTTAGCCGATATTGTTTCGGATCTAGAAACCCAAGCTCAAGAACTGAATATTGAACTGTCTCATCTGCAATCAAATCGTGAGTACGAATTGATTGAAGCGATCCATGCCGCGCATAGCACCATTGATTTTATTATTATCAATCCAGCAGCTTTCACTCATACCAGCGTGGCGCTACGTGATGCCCTACTTGGGGTCAACATCCCGTTTATCGAAGTGCACTTATCAAATGTGCACGCTCGAGAACCTTTCCGCCATCACTCTTACCTGTCCGATAAAGCGGTCGGGGTAATTTGTGGTTTAGGCGCTCAAGGTTATCAATTTGCATTATCGGCGGCTTATCAGGCACTGACACAGAAATAATCACATCCGGTATTGAGTACATAACTCACTATCGATGGCTATTAGTCTCAGTCCTATTGCGGTCAATATCATTACTTCGGTTGGTCATAACGCCAACTATAAACTGAACAATTAAACACATAGAGAATTTATTATGGACATTCGCAAAATCAAAAAGTTAATCGAGCTAGTTGAAGAATCTGGCATCGCGGAACTTGAAATCTCTGAAGGTGAAGAATCAGTACGAATCAATCGTTACAGCGCACAAGCCGCTCCTGCTGCGCCTGTTCAATATGCACAAGCGCCAGCACCGGTTGCAACGCCTGCCCCTGCGGCACCAGTTGCGGTTATCGCTGAAGCGCCTGTAGCGCCAGTTGAAACCGGTCATAAAGTACTCTCACCAATGGTCGGTACTTTCTACCGCTCACCAAGCCCTGAAGCTAAATCTTTCATCGAAATCGGCCAAACGGTAGAAGCGGGTCAAACCATCTGTATCGTTGAAGCAATGAAAATGATGAACCAAATTGAAGCCGACAAATCAGGAGTGATCAAAGCAATCCTAGCCGAAGATGGCCAAGCGATCGAATTTGATCAACCACTTGTTATTATTGAATAGTCGCATCGATTTAAGAGGCAAAATAAATGCTAGATAAATTAGTCATCGCGAACCGAGGTGAAATTGCCCTCCGTATTCTTCGCGCATGTAAAGAATTAGGCATCAAAACCGTTGCTATTCACTCAACCGCTGACCGTGATTTAAAACACGTATTGCTGGCAGATGAAACCATTTGTATTGGTCCAGCTCGCAGCACCGACAGTTACCTCAATGTTCCTCGCATCATTGCGGCGGCAGAAGTGACTGGCGCAGTAGCCATTCACCCAGGCTACGGTTTTCTCTCTGAAAACGCTGACTTTGCTGAGCAAGTTGAACAATCAGGTTTTGTTTTTGTTGGTCCTAAAGCGGAAACCATTCGCTTAATGGGCGACAAAGTATCAGCTATTACCGCAATGAAAAAAGCCGGAGTACCTTGTGTACCTGGTTCTGATGGTCCATTGGACGATGATGATGCTCGTAACCGTGCTTTTGCTAAACGCATTGGTTACCCAGTGATCATCAAAGCCTCTGGCGGCGGCGGCGGTCGTGGTATGCGCGTGGTTCATAAAGATTCTGATCTGGTTGAAGCCATTGCAATGACACGCTCTGAAGCAAAATCGTTCTTCAATAACGATATGGTTTACATGGAGAAATACCTTGAAAACCCACGTCACATTGAAGTTCAAGTATTAGCTGATGGTCAAGGTGGCGCAATCCACTTAGGTGAGCGCGATTGTTCTATGCAACGTCGTCACCAAAAAGTGGTGGAAGAAGCTCCAGCACCAGGTATTACTGAAGAAATGCGTAAATACATTGGTGAGCGCTGTACTCGTGCTTGTATCGAGATCAACTATCGTGGCGCAGGTACTTTTGAATTCCTATATGAAAACGGCGAGTTCTACTTTATTGAAATGAATACCCGTATTCAGGTTGAGCACCCAGTAACCGAAATGGTAACTGGTATTGATTTGATCAAAGAGCAATTGCGTATTGCTGCTGGCCAACCATTATCGTTTACTCAAGATGATATTAAGATCCGTGGCCATGCGATTGAATGTCGTATCAATGCTGAAGATCCGGTTCGCTTCCTACCTTGCCCAGGTAAAATCGACCACTTCCACCCACCTGGTGGCATGGGCGTTCGTTGGGAATCACATGTGTATGCTGGTTATACTGTACCGCCACATTACGATTCAATGATTGGTAAATTGATCACATTCGGTGAAAACCGTGACGTGGCGATTGCTCGTATGAAGAATGCCTTAGGCGAAACCATCATTGATGGCATCAAGACAAACATTCCTCTGCAATTTATCATCATGAACGATGAAAACTTCCAACATGGTGGTGCCAATATTCACTACCTTGAGAAGAAACTTGGAATGCAATAAATAGCGCTGAACGTTAGGCTTTAGTAGTTACAATTAAAGCCTCATAAGAAGCAAAAAAAGCGAACTCTTTATCGGGTTCGCTTTTTTATTGGCTTCAATCTCACTAGGATCCTTGCTTGCGACAAGTTGTTGAAATGCTCCATCGGCACTTAGGGAAATTAAAGCTCGCCCTTTATTTGTCTTTCTCTTCATTGTTTGTAAAAATAGCCGCCTTTTCCATCCCTCACTTTTGTCATAAAGGTTCTCCAACCATGAAAACACTCTCGGCGCGTTATCAACAAGCGCATAAAGAAGCCAAATGGGCCGTTGGCTTAGCGTTGGCTTATTTTGTTTGGTGGTACCTTTCTGCTTACGGCTTGGCTCCAGCTGCCGATAATATTCAAGCAATGCCAACCCTCTATTTCGGCTTTCCATTATGGTTTTTAATGGCTTGCATCGTCGGCCCTATCGTATTCACTTTATTGTGCGCCGCCATGGTAAAATGGATCTATCAGGATATGTCATTAGAAATAGAGCCTGACCCACAAGCGCAAAGCTCGACAGCACAAGAAGACCAGCATGAATAATCAAATTCTTATCCCATTAGTCATCTACTTATGCGCGGTATTTGCTTTGGCGTATTGGAGTGGACGCAACACCAATAAACAAGGTTTTTTAAACGAATACTTAATGGGTGGCCGTAGTATGGGAGGCTTTGTGCTTGCCATGACCCTTGCCGCCACTTATGCCAGCGCCAGCTCGTTTATCGGTGGTCCCGGTGCCGCGTATACCATGGGGTTAGGTTGGGTTTTGCTTGCCATGATCCAATTGCCTGCTAGCTGGTTAACGCTAGGCGTATTAGGCAAGAAGTTTGCGATTGAAGCCCGTAAACATAACGCCCTGACTTTGAATGATATGTTGTATGCCCGTTATCAAAACCGAGGGGTAGTGATCTTTGCCTCCTTGGCATTATTACTGGCCTTTTTTGGCACTATGGTAGTGCAGTTTGTTGGTGGCGCTCGCCTACTGCAAACCGTCACCGGATTATCTTACACTCATGGTTTGATGTTGTTTGCTATTACAGTTGGTTTGTACACCACCATTGGCGGTTTTCGCGCGGTAGTGATGACCGACACCTTGCAAGGCATCATGATGATCATCGGCACCATTGCGCTACTGATTGGCATTGTTCACGCCGGCGGCAGTATCGGTGAAATTGTGACCAAAATGCATCATATCGATCCGGCTTTAGTCACCCCTTACGGACCCAATCATTTTTTAAGTCAGCCCTTTATGCTCAGTTTTTGGATCTTGGTCTGCTTTGGTGTGATTGGTCTGCCTCATGCTGCAGTACGCTGCATGGCCTACAAGGACAGCGCCTCACTGCATAAAGCCATGGTGGTAAGCACGATTATGGTTGCCTTGCTGATGTTTGGCATGCATCTGGCGGGCGCATTTGGCCGCGCCATCGTGCCGGATATTGCCAACCCAGATCAAATCATGCCGACCTTAATGATCACGGTATTACCACCAGTGGTGGCCGGAATTTTCTTAGCCGGTCCCATGGCGGCAATTATGTCGACGATTGATTCACAATTGATCCAAGCCTCGGCCACGTTATTAAAAGATTTGTACATCAACTACATCAATCCATCGATTGCCGAAGGGGAAGCCGCCGAAAAGACCCTACCGAAGCTATCGTTATGGGTAACCGGTATTTTCTCGGCCTTAGTGTTTGTGGCCGCATTAAATCCACCGGATATGATCATCTGGCTTAACTTATTGGCATTCGGCAGTTTACAGTCGGTATTTCTTTGGCCGTTAGTTTTAGGGCTTTACTGGAAAAATGCCTCGGCTACCGGAGCATTTGCTTCTATGCTGACAGGACTCGTCAGTTATATTGCGATTAGTACCTTAAAACCGGATATGGCAGGTGTACACGCCATCGTACCGAGCCTCGCCTTGGGGTTAATCGCCTTTATTATTGGCAGCAAACTCAAGCCAAATGATAAAAATAAAACGACTATTTCAGATAACCAACAGCCACATAAGCTATATTAGCCCGTATAATTGCTTCACGAGTAATTACCTAAGAATAATAACGCAATAAATAGCGGCTCCGTCATTTTAGAAATGCTCATACACAGGGTGACGATGTTTTTTACCGTCATTCCGCAAACGAGGAACGAGTTATCCGGAATCTCGCTTTAAGTTGCATTGTGACTATAAAAGCGAGATCCCGTATCTTCTTCGCTTCGGCTCATGTACGGGATGACGGGGCTTTTAATCATTAATATACCCATAAAAAAGGGTACCACTCAACCAACAAGTGAGTTCATCATGCCTTGGATCCAAATTAAACTTAATGCTACCAAAGCCAACGCAGAAGCGATTGGTGACATGTTAATGGAAGATACTGGCGCACTGTCGGTCACTTTCCTTGACGCTAAAGACACCCCGATTTTTGAGCCACTACCTGGTGAAACACGTTTATGGGGCGAGACTGATATCTTAGCGCTGTACGATGCAGAAATTGACACTCAGTTAGTTCTTAGTCAAATCAAAGCCAGCAATATGCTCGCGGCGGATTTTGCCCATAAAGTAGAACAGATTGAAGATAAAGACTGGGAACGTGAATGGATGGACAACTTCCACCCAATGCAATTTGGTGAGCGTTTATGGATTTGCCCAAGCTGGCGTGATGTACCCGATCCAACCGCTGTTAATGTGATGCTCGATCCGGGCTTGGCATTTGGTACTGGTACCCACCCTACCACTGCTGTCTGTTTAGAATGGTTAGACGGGCTCGACCTTAAAGGCAAAACCGTGATCGACTTTGGTTGTGGTTCTGGCATTTTAGCTATCGCAGCGATTAAACTCGGCGCAGCGAAAGTAATTGGTATTGATATCGATCCACAAGCGATTGTTGCCTCAATTGAAAATGCCAAACGCAATGATGTTGCCGACCAACTTGAACTGTTCCTACCGCAAGACCAACCAGAAGGCTTAATTGCTGATGTAGTGGTAGCAAACATCCTTGCAGGGCCATTACGCGAGCTTTCAGGTGTTATCTCAAGCTTAGTCAAACCAAGTGGTTTCTTGGCCATGTCCGGCATCTTAGATTCACAAGCCGAAGACGTTGCGACCTATTACGCCGAACAATTCAATTTAGACCCAATTATCTCGCAACAAGAGTGGTGCCGCGTCTCAGGACAAAAAAAGCCTGATTAATTACACAGCGCAAAAGAATTAAAATTCAAATTCGGGGGTAATCGACTGAAAAATAGGCAATTTGCGAAAATATTTGCCAAATGCTCAAATATTAGTCTTTTCACGCCCCGAAAAAATGCGTAAAATGCGCGCCCTTGCTAATAGAACTATATTCGATGTAATTGGCGCTAGAGCATCCACCAGAAGCCCTAGTAAAGAGCAAAGAATAGAGGTGTTGTTTTGAAGATCGGACACTATCAATTACCGAACAACTTAATCGTGGCACCGATGGCTGGTGTAACCGATAGACCGTTTCGTGAATTGTGTCTTCGGTATGGGGCAGGAATGGCCGTCAGTGAAATGATGTCCTCTAACCCCAAAGTTTGGAACACCGCCAAGTCGCTTCAACGCATGGTACATGAAGGCGAATCGGGCATTCGCAGTGTACAAATTGCAGGAGCCGACCCACAACTAATGGCACATGCTGCGCAAATTAGTGTTGAAAACGGTGCGCAAATCATCGACATCAACATGGGTTGCCCAGCCAAAAAAGTAAATAAGAAACTCGCAGGCTCCGCGTTACTGCAATACCCAGAGATAATTGAACAAATTCTCACTGCGGTAGTTAAAGCAGTTGATGTCCCCGTGACACTTAAAACGCGCACAGGATGGGACACAGACAATAAGAACTGTGTTGATGTTGCGAAAATGGCCGAACAATGTGGCATACAAGCACTGGCACTCCATGGGAGAACCAAAGCCTGCATGTACAAAGGTGACGCAGAATACGACAGCATTAGAGCGGTCAAACGCGCTATTTCTATTCCTGTTATTGCTAACGGTGATATTGATAGCCCAGAAAAAGCCAAATATGTTCTGGATTACACTGGTGCCGACGCTCTAATGATAGGCAGACCTGCCCAAGGTAAGCCGTGGATTTTTAATCAAATCCAACATTTTTTAACCACGGGAGAACACTTGCCACCGCTTCCAACAGAAGAAGTGCAAGCGATTCTTATTGGTCACGTTCAAGCCCTCCATGAATTTTATGGTGAGTTTCTAGGCCCTCGCATTGCTCGTAAGCATGTGGGTTGGTATCTAAAAGAACATGACCTAGCGGGTGACTTCCGCCGTGCTTTCAATGCCATCGAGGATGCCGATCAGCAACTTGATGTGCTGAGAAATTATTTTTATACCAAGAGTATTTAAACTCTTGCAGCTAAGCGACAAGTGAACGAAGCCCTATGAACATAGCTCGTCTATGTGATTAGGGTGAGTGAATGCCGTCAACAACGCTGCAGCTTCAAATACGACGGGTATACGTTGCATTATAACTATCAAAAAAAGAGCTAAGACTAATTATGTTCGAACAAAACCTGACTTCAGAACCACTAACAGTTACGACTGTTACATCACAAGACCAAATCACACAGAAACCACTACGTGACTCTGTAAAAGCGTCTTTAAAAAACTATCTTGCGCAATTAAACGGCCAAGACGTGACTGAATTATACGAATTAGTACTAGCAGAAGTTGAGCAACCAATGCTTGATATGGTTATGCAATACACTCGCGGTAACCAAACTCGCGCTGCAAACATGATGGGTATCAACCGCGGTACGCTGCGCAAGAAACTTAAGAAATACGGCATGAACTAAGCATTACGCTTAATGAAACCCTAAAAAACCGCATTCATTGGATGCGGTTTTTTTGTCGATGAATATCAATCAAGCTTCACTTTCCCTTCAGCGCCCTTCTCAATAATTCTTGTTGTGCGGCATGTTTTTCAGCTTTAGATTCGCCATCGGTGGTTAACGCCTTTAACTCAGCATCCGGTAGCGTAGTTAAGTAACTAAAATCTTGTTGCTCTGACACGCTATTCAATTTTGCTTTGAGCTTATCCATCCAAGCCATCATCTTTTCCTTTGCCGCTAGTTTATTGATTGCTACTGGGTTAATTGCTTGTGCATTAACTGCTTAATCGCACCTATTAAGGCATTGATTCCAGTTTCGACTTTGCTAAGCGGGCAACCGACATTTAAGCGAATATAACCTTCGCCTTCTTTGCCATAGGTATCGCCACGCATAATGGCAACTTTATAATCCTCGATCAAAATTCGTTGCAGTTCATCCATATCAATATTGAGTGGATTCAAGTCGAGCCACGCCAAATAGGTGCCTTGGGGGGCTTGATAATTCAACTGTGGCACTTCAGATTTTAAACGCTCTGCCACATAAGTTAAGTTGCTATGCAGATAGGTTTTGAGTGCGTCCAGCCATTCATCGCCTTGCTGGTAAGCAGAGATATGGGCAATCACCCCTAAAATAGACGGTGATGACAAACCATGCGCCGCTTTTAGTTGAGTAAGGTACGCTTCTCGATTATCCGCATCAGGAATAAACGCATACGCCCCCGTTAAGGCTGGGATATTAAACGATTTAGAACCGGAACTGACCAAGGCCCATTGTGAATCAAGCGCGACTTCAGACCAGGGAATGTAGCGCTCAAATGCCATGTCCATGTGGATATCATCGGAGATCACTTTAACTTTATGGCGCTGGCAAATATCCGCTATTCGTTTAAGTTCTTTTTTAGTCCACACTCGTCCAGTCGGATTTTGCGGGCTGCATAATAATAATATTTTACATTGTGGTAATGCTACTTGAGCTTCAAACTGCGGCCAATCAATCTCATAGCTGCCATTTACTTTAAGCAATGGACTGGTCAGCATTTGCCGATAGTTAGCCGACAGCATATTGTTAAAGGCATCGTAAGCCGGAGTGTGCACTAACACACCGTCACCCGGTTGACTCCATTGTTGGATAAGTTGCGAAATAATGTAGATCACCGAAGGACCATACACCAAAGCCTCATTGTCTAATTTCGCTTGATAACGCTTCGCAAACCATCCTGTTACTGCAGATTTAAACTCAGCATGATTCCAACGACTGTAGCCGAGTACACCATGTTCCATTCTGGTTTTGACGGCTTGCAACACACAAGGCGCAGTTTCAAAATCCATATCAGAGATAGTAAAAGGCAATAAATCGGCATGACCAAAACGGTCTTCAACATAATCCCATTGAGTGCAAAAAGTGCCGTGGCGATCCACCACTTTGGAAAAATCAAACATACTTACCTCTGAACAAAAAAATCAAAAAGTTAAAAAGTTAAAAAGTTAAAACGGTCACTAATAACCATACCAATTAACACCGAGCAATTTGAACATGCCAAAAAGACGCTGTCCCATCCATGACCTTTTACACTTTTCTCTATGCTCAATATTGATCGCTTATAATGTTACTTCTGTAGGAATAGTAAGTCAGAGCTAAAGTATGATTCTAGCTCTGACTTTAGCGGCTTATCCTTTCATCAAAGATTGCATTTCGTTTTTCACCATATGCACTTGCGGACCAATCACCACTTGTAGGTTATTTTCATCAAGCTTCACTACACCCAATGCGCCATTGGCTTTAAGAACGGCATCATTGACTAGGCTCATATCTTCAACCGACATCCGTAGGCGAGTAATACAGTTATCAAGTGATGTGATATTGGCAGTACCACCAAGAGCGGCCAAAATAATGTCGCCTTTATAGCTTAAGGTTTTATCGCCAGACTCTGCCACAAACGCCAACTCTTCATTGGTTTCTGCTTCACGACCAGGAGTTTTCAAGTTGAAGCGGGTAATGGCAAAGCGGAACACGCCGTAGTACATCGCAAACCAAACTGCGGCCACTAACGGAACTAAGTACCATTCTGTTTTGGTGCCTTGCAGCACGCCGAAGATCAAGAAGTCGATAATGTTACCGTCGGTATTACCTATAGTGACGCCAAGTAAACCCATCACCATAAAGCCTAAACCGGTCATGATAGCGTGGACAAAGAACAACACTGGAGACACAAACAAGAATAAGAATTCTAGTGGCTCGGTGATACCACCGACAATACACGCCACCACACCTGACAGTAGCAATGCTTTTACTTTGCCGCGATTTTCAGGGCGAGCACAATGGTACATTGCCAATGCCGCGCCAGGCAGCCCCCCTAAGAAGGTTGGCATTTTACCTTGCGATAAGAAAGCGGTGGCTTGTGGATCAAAATGGGTCACCGTTGGGCAAGATAATTGGGCGTAGAAAATATTCAATGCGCCGTTCACTTCATTACCACACACTTGGAAAGTACCGCCCGCTTCGGTAAAGCGAATCAGTGCTACCAGTATATGGTGCAAGCCAAATGGCAATAGTAAGCGCTCACCAGTACCAAATAAGAACGGACCAAATGGACCAGAATGAGAGATGACCGACCCGATACCATTAATCCCCATCGCAAAATATGGCCATACGATAGGAACAATAAGACCAACAATACCTAATACTAAAGCGGTGATGATAGGAACAAAACGCGCGCCGCCAAAGAAAGCCAACGCATCTGGCATCTTATAAGTGTAAAAACGGGCATGCAGTTTCGCCACGATAATACCGACGATCACTGCGCCTAAAATACCAGTATCAATTGATTGAGTACCAATTACCGAACTGACGCTGTAAGCTTTTTCTAATGTTGGATTGCCTAGTACGCCCGCGACCGTTAAGTAGAAGTTGACCGACAAGTTCATGGCAGAAAAACCCACAAAACCGGCAAATGCGGCTACGCCTTTCTCTTCACGCGCAAGACCTAGCGGAATCGCAACCGCAAACATCACTGGCAAGTAAACAAATGCGACTAGACCAATTTTGGTCATCCACATAAAGATTAATTGCAGAACAAAGTTATCAAGGAAAGGCAGGCTCTCTTTTACCGCTGCGCTCGACAAAGAACTGCCGATCCCAAGTAAAATACCCGAGAACGCCAATAGCGCGACCGGCAGCATAAAGGTTTTCCCAAGACTCTGGAAAAACTCCCAAATTGTGGTTTTTTTCTGTGCTTTAGACATGGTTTGTCACCCCTGACAATATTTCAAAAAATAGTTGATAAAACGTTTTATCAAATTAAGCATAAAAAATGCCGATTCGAATCTGATGTTCAATATCAGCACTGCTGTGTGGCTTTAAATCTGTATCTCATTACTATGTGGCGCAGGATAAAACGTTTTATCTATTTTTTTTTCCGCTTTGATCACGGAACTCTGGCTTAAAAACAATCATCATTTGGTTTTGTGATCGAGCTAAAAGAATCGACCTTTTCAGACCAATATTAAAGAATCATTACCCAAGCATGGACATAAAAAAAGCCAAAATAACTGATGTTGCTAAATACGCTGGCGTTTCTGTCTCCACCGTCTCTTTGGTATTAAGCGGTAAAGGCAGAATTTCTGACGCGACAATCACCAAGGTCAATCATGCGATTGAAGCGCTCAATTATGTGCGCAACACCGCTGCGGCGAATTTACGTTCTCACCAATCCAATTTAATCGGCTTAGTAGTGCGAGACATCACCGACCCGTTTTATATGGGGATCACCTCTGGCATTAGCGACCAACTCGAACGTCAAGGTTACATGTTGTTTTTAGCTCAATCGGGTAATAGCAAAGAGAAACAATTGCAGTGCATTCAATCGATGATCCAACAAGGTGTCGCGGGTATTATTTTATCTCCGGTTCGCGAAGCAATTAACGCCAGTTTGGATTTGATCCACCAAGCCAATATTCCAGTGATCAGCATTGCGCGCTCCGAAACCGGCGCAGATATTGATTATGTCGGCCCAGATAACACTCTGGCGGCAAAAATGGCGACCGAGCATTTGATCGCCCAAGGTCACCGTCATATTGCGTATGTGGGTGGTGGTGGCGAATCCCTGACTCGCGCCGAACGCATTGGCGGTTATTGCTCGACTTTGATGCAATACGGCTTACCCTTTAAAAATGATTGGATCGTAGAATGCAGCTTAAGCCAAGCATCGGCGGTTGAGGTTACCCATCAATTGCTCAACAAACACCCTAAAATTACCGCTATTTTATGCCATCGCCCAGCCACTGCGATTGGGGCTTTATATGGAGCGCAATTGGCAGGTAAAAGCATAGGACAAGATAACTACATTGGCCAACAAGTGGCTTTATTAGGCTTTGATAATGCACCAGAAACCGAACTCACCCGCCCAGCATTAAGTATGATCCACACCCCAACAGAGGAAATTGGCTATCAAACTGCTAAATTAATGGCTCGAAAACTTACGACACCGCTCGCACCAAGACAAAGTATTCACATAAAACCGTCATTACTGCTAAGAGGCTCCGCTTAACCGCCTTAACAGCAAGTGCATTTAGCGCTATTCTGACTGAATTTCCCTGATAATAAGGATCAGTATTAATGCGCATTAAATTTATATCTTTGTTTTTTATCGTATTGGCATTAGGCGCTTGCTCAAGCAAACAAGAGCAGCAACAAGTCAAAAATGAGACCAAACAAACTGCCACCGACATTGGTCACAACACCCGTGATGCCGCCAAAAGCACAGGGCATTTCTTCCGTGATTTATTCAAAGGTGATTAATCAAGCCAGCTTCAACACTATTGTTATTGCTTAAGTTTAACCATAAAAATAAAAAGCCAAACGATTGCGCGAGCTTTTTGATCAGAAGTTCGTTAGAATGTGCGCCATCAAATCTTGGATTGATATAGCCCACGTTCGCAGTCAAAGGTTGCGAAAAGGTATTTACCAAAGTGGTCCATTTGACGGTGATCGAGCTAGATTCCATTGCAGTCACAAGCATCACTTTGGCAAATATCTTTCTTTGTTTTAAATTCATGATTTAAGGAATATGGAAGCCATGCAAAACGCTCGCCCAATTCGTCGCGCTCTAATCAGCGTTTCTGATAAAACTGGTATTGTTGAATTCGCTCAATCGCTGGTTCAACGTGATGTCGAAATCCTATCCACAGGTGGCACGTTCAAACTATTGCAAGATAGTGGTATCACCGCAACTGAAGTGTCTGATTACACAGGTTTCCCTGAAATGATGGATGGCCGTGTAAAAACCCTACACCCGAAAGTTCACGGTGGTGTATTGGGTCGTCGCGGTACTGACGAAGCCATTATGGAAACCCACGGCATCAAACCGATTGATATCGTAGTGGTGAACCTTTACCCATTTGCTGAAACCGTTGCTAAACAAGGTTGTACGCTAGCGGATGCGGTAGAGAATATCGATATCGGCGGACCCACTATGGTGCGTTCTGCGGCTAAAAACCATAAAGATGTGACTATTGTGGTTAACGCGCACGATTACTCTCGCGTGATCAGTGAAATGGACGCTCACGACAATTCGCTTACTTTAGAAACTCGTTTCGATTTGGCCATTGCCGCGTTTGAGCACACTGCTGCTTACGATGGCATGATCGCGAACTACTTCGGCACTATGGTTCCTTCTTACGGAGACAATAAAGAAGGCGACGACGAAAGCAAATTCCCTCGCACGTTTAATCAACAGTTCGAGAAAAAACAAGATATGCGTTATGGCGAAAACAGCCACCAAGCCGCCGCTTTCTATGTAGAAAAAGCCGCTCAAGAAGCCTCTGTTTCAACTGCACGTCAAATCCAAGGTAAAGCTCTGTCTTACAACAACATCGCGGATACCGATTCTGCGCTTGAGTGTGTGAAAGAATTCAATGAACCTGCTTGTGTGATTGTTAAGCATGCCAACCCTTGTGGTGTGGCGCTAGGTAAGGACATTTTAGAAGCTTACAACCGTGCTTACCAAACTGATCCAACCTCGGCATTTGGCGGCATTATTGCTTTCAACCAAGAACTTGATGCCGCAACGGCTCAAGCGATTGTGGAGCGTCAGTTCGTTGAAGTGATCATTGCGCCAAGCGTTTCTGCTGAAGCGATTAAAATTGTTGAAGCGAAGAAAAACGTTCGTCTACTTGAATGTGGCCAATGGAACAGCAAAACCACTGAATTCGACATCAAACGAGTCAATGGTGGCTTGCTAGTTCAAGACCGTGACCAAGGTATGGTTGGACTTGACGACTTAAAAGTGATGTCGAAACGTCAACCTAGCGCCGAAGAATTAAAAGATGCACTATTTTGCTGGAAAGTGGCGAAGTACGTGAAATCAAACGCGATTGTATACGCGAAAGGTGATATGACTATCGGTGTCGGTGCAGGCCAAATGAGCCGCGTTTATTCCGCTAAAATCGCCGGCATTAAAGCCGCCGATGAAGGTTTAGTGGTTGAAGGTTGTGTGATGGCATCGGATGCGTTCTTCCCATTCCGTGATGGTATCGATGCGGCAGCCGAAGCCGGCATTAAATGCGTGATCCAACCGGGTGGCTCGATGCGTGACCAAGAGATTGTGGATGCAGCCGATGAGCATGGCATGGCGATGATCTTTACTGGGATGCGTCATTTCCGTCACTAATTTAACTCTGCATATTGGGTGCTGTGGCGTTGTTAACGGCTTTCGCTCACCTCGGTCACAGAGCGAGCTATGCTCCCGAGAATGAGCTCAATTGTTGCCTAGCCACAACATCAACTATTTTGAGTAAACTGGATTTTATAATTGGGGGGTAACGGCGTTGACTGCCCTCGCTTACCCTAATCACATAGCGAGCTATGCTCATAGGGATAAGCTCGATTGTCGCCTTGTTAGCACTCCCAATTATTTTGAAAAAAGACTCAATACTATTTTATAAAGTTAGGGTAACAAATACCCTTTAATGATTTTTCATTTTAGAGCAAGCCCTACATTCTAGTTCAAGGAAAGTGCGCGGAGTTTATAAGTATAAATGAGCACACTTGACACAGAAATAGGATGTAGGGCGCAGCTATCAAAGGAAAAAATAAATGAATGTTTTAATTATTGGTGCCGGCGGTCGTGAACATGCGCTAGGCTGGAAAGCGGCACAAAATCCTGACGTAGACAAAGTGTTTATTGCACCGGGTAATGCAGGCACTGCACTTGAGCCAAAATTAGAAAACGTCAACATTGACGTGGAAGACATTGAAGGTTTGGTCGAGTTTGCCCAAAACAACAGCATTGAACTGACCATTGTTGGCCCAGAAGCGCCATTGGTAATTGGTGTGGTGGATGCATTCCGCGCGGCTAAATTACCGATCTTTGGCCCAACCAAAGACGCGGCGCAATTAGAAGGCTCTAAAGCATTCACTAAGGACTTCTTAGCCCGTCATAAGATCCCAACCGGTGATTATGCTAACTTTACTGAAATCGAGCCTGCACTAGCTTATGTACGCGAAAAAGGCGCTCCGATTGTGGTTAAAGCCGATGGTTTAGCCGCAGGTAAAGGCGTGATTGTTGCCATGACCCTGCAAGAAGCCGAAGATGCCATTCAAGATATGTTGGCTGGCAATGCCTTTGGTGAAGCCGGTAGCCGGGTGGTAATCGAAGAGTTCTTAGATGGCGAAGAAGCGAGCTTTATCGTGATGGTCGATGGTTCAAGCGTACTGCCAATGGCCACCAGCCAAGATCACAAACGAGTTGGCGATAAAGATACCGGTCCAAACACTGGCGGCATGGGGGCTTATTCGCCTGCTCCCGTCGTGACACCTGAAATCCACCAGCGAGTACTGGAAGAAGTGATTTATCCGACCGTTCGCGGCATGGATGCAGAAGGTTACCCTTACACTGGTTTTCTATACGCTGGCCTAATGATCATGGCCGACGGCACACCAAAAGTGATTGAATACAACTGCCGCTTTGGCGATCCAGAAACCCAACCTATCATGATGCGCATGCAATCCGATTTGGTTGAGTTGTGCTTAATGGCGATTGATGAAAAATTGGATCAAGCTGAGTCTCATTGGGATCCACGCGCTTCAATCGGTATTGTATTGGCAGCTGGCGGTTACCCTGCCGATTACGCCAAAGGTGATGTGATTAACTTGCCAATAGCTGACGCGGTCGAAGGAGAGAAAATCTTCCATGCTGGCACCAGCAATAATGAGGCAGGTGAAGTGGTCACCAATGGTGGACGCGTATTGTGTGCCACCGCATTAGGCAACACGGTACTAGAAGCGCAGCAGCGAGCTTATGAGCTAACCAAAACCGTAAGTTGGAATGGTATGTTCCATCGTAACGATATCGGTTACCGCGCAATTGCACGCGAACAGAACGATCAATAGAAACAATCAATAAGAACAATTAATAAGAACAATTAATAAGAACGTTCAATAAGATCTCTCTTAGAAACGCAAAAGGCGCTGACTTTTGAACTGACCCCCGATAGTTGGACAACCAACATTGGGGGTTATTTATGTCTAAATACATCAGAGAATTGAAACTCTGTTTAGCCCCAGTTTCAGACCAATACTCTTCTACCCATATTATTAAAAACCGGATCGAATCAGCATTAATTCATATTCAAATGCGGTCTTTGAATGCACGCATGATCATCATCGGCCAGTGAAATAAGCTTATTTACGGTAATGGAACTGTGCTTGACGTTCGATTCACCAATAAATGCCGCGTAACTGCTCATGCCATTCATGCGGTCTTTCACCGCTAACGGTAAATCCGAGTGTTGAAAATCAACATTGGTGTATTGTCTACCATCACACGACTCAAAGGTTTGCCCATTCCATACCCCTTGGATCAATTGCTGGTCATCGGAATGCAGCTCTTCAACTTGTGATGCCACATGTTTAGCATCGTTCACATAAGCATCGATACTTTTTTGATTTAACGGTAAGACTTGGTCGCCCACTCGGTAGCGTTGGTAAATCGCCTCACCTTTTTCACTAAAGCGGATATGCACGAGATAACGCTGCAAAGTGTGATCATCTTGCGTGGCCTGTCCTTCACGCACAATCTCGCTAATGGTGCCATCTTGCCATTTATAGCTCGATTTATACCAAGCGTCATTGGTGAGTTCGATATAATCAGAAGCTGATTGAGGTTCGGTCGCTGAACGCGTTAACCAATAGTAAGATTTTGTGGTGCCATTCACTTCACCCGCCGACCAATTAAATGGTTCAACCGAACGAGCAAATTTACCACTAAATAAACCACTACTAGATGAGCACCCTGAGAGGGTAATTAAGATTAAAGCAGGAAGAATAATACGCTTCATATAAAAATACGCCGAGTTGAGAACTCAGCGTATTATATACTTAAACAACCGCAAGATGCGAATGGCAATAGCTTGTGGTATTGAGATTACTTAACTGAATCTTTTAATGCTTTACCGGCTGTGAATGCTGGTACGTTTGCAGCTGAAATTTGAATTTCTGCACCCGTTTTAGGGTTACGGCCAACACGCGCAGCACGGTGATTAATTTTGAAAGTACCAAAACCAATTAGTTGCACTTGGTCACCATCTTTAAGTGCGTCCGTTACACCACCAAGAGTCGCTTCAAGCGCCGCTTTTGCTTGAGCTTTAGATAAGTCTGCTTTTTCAGCGATTGCATCAATTAATTGCGTCTTGTTCATTCTAGGTTTCCCTTCTTATTTATATTAGAAATCTAAGGCCACTTTAAGCATAAATGCCCCGTGTGGCAAAGGTTTGTGAGGGTTCTTTTGTTCTTATGTTGCTTTTTTCGCCGGAATTTGAGCATTGACTCACAATTTGTCTTTTTTCCTTTCGTTATTCAGATAAAAAGGCTAAAGAGTGGCTATTTCGCTTTGTCATAAGCAGTTGAATTTACATTCATATAAATAATAGGTTTGGCAATAAGTGCAACATGTTATTGCACTTATTTTGGATAAGGAGCGCAGGGTTAATCGAGTGCGATTCCAATATTACTGATCCCTTCTTCACGTAATTCAATCCGCAGCTCTTTGATCATTTCAACGTCGCGCTTATCGGCTTCGCGAATTGGGCGGAACAATGCCCACTGAATATCCCACTCCTGACAAACCGCTTCATTTTCTTTTTGATTGTCATTATTGATAGGCTCAGCACCTTGTGCTTGCTCTAATTGTGCTACGGTTTTCACCGATACTTGGCTGAGCTCGATCATGTCATCAAACATATCTTCACGATCAAGCAAAGCATGCAATAAGGTCGATAAGCCAATACAAGCATCAATCGCAGGATAAACCGCGTAGAACTCAAACTCTTCCGAACTTGGGATTAATTCTTCTAGCTTTTCTAGTTGGCGTTCAAAGTTCACTTTGGCGGTTTTGACGGTCAGGATTTCCCATACGCTATCTAATATTTCACGATATTTACGCGCATCGGCAAACTCTGTATTGTTACAAAACAAGGCATAGTTCGGGTACATACGCTCACACAAGCAAGCCATAAAAGTGATTTGCTGCCATGGTACGAATTTTTCTAGACGAATTTGTAATGGATTCTGTAGCATAAGTACTCGAATAATGATTCAAAAAAAGACAGCTGAAGTTTACTGTAAAACGGTTCGGTTTACTAAATAAAACAAGGAGCAGCGAGAATTCAATGAATAGTCCCACTCAAACAACAAGCTCATCGCCTCATCACCTGTATATTGCTTCAAAACAAGCCGACATTTATCACACCTTTTTCCAGCAACAGTGCTTACCTAATGTCGTTTTGACCGATGATAAAAGCCAAGCCACCATCGTTTTAGGTGATCCTCCTCAAATGGCGGCCCAACTTGAGCACTTTCCTAATCTTATATGGTTACAAGCAACTTATGCCGGTGTCGATACACTGGTTCAAGAGTTGGTGCGTAAAGACTACCAACTGACCAATGTGAAAGGGATTTTCGGTCAACTGATCAGCGAATATGTTTTAGGCTACAGTTTGAGCTATCTACGCCATTTCGGTTGTTATCAACAACAACAGCAAATCAAACAGTGGCAGCCTCATCCTTATAACACGGTAAAAGGCAAGACCATGGTGATCTTGGGGACGGGCTCTATCGGCAATCAACTTGCGCGTGCGGTATCGGCATTAGGATTTATAGCGGTGGGGGTTAATCGCAGCGGTCAAGCGCCAGACAATAATGCCTTTCATCATATTTACTCTATCGCACAATTAGACCGAGCTTTGGCTCAAGCCGATGTGGTCGTCAATGCACTTCCTAACACCCCACAAACCGATAAATTATTATCGCATTCTGCTTTTCAGCATTGTCATGGGGCGTTATTTTTTAATATTGGCCGTGGTCATACTTTGGATGAGCCTGCGTTATTGGCAGCATTAGACTGTGGGCAAATTAGTCATGCGTTTTTAGATGTGTTTCGAGAAGAGCCGCTAAGCCAAGATTCGCCACTTTGGTTGCACCCAAACATAACAATCACGCCACACATTGCGGCCAACAGTTTTCCGGAGCAAGTGTGGGATATTTTCACTGAGAATTATCATCTATTTGATCAGCAGCAAGCATTAAAAAATGTGATTGATTTTGAGCTAGGGTATTAATGACCACTAACATTGAGTTTGAGACCCTATTAACCGATATCCAACAGTGCCGAATATGTGAGTCGGCACTCGAACACGGTTGTCTCCCTGTGGTGCAAGCGCATCCTGAAGCAAAACTGCTTATTATTGGTCAAGCTCCTGGCATAAAAGTTCACCAGTCAGGTGTGCCTTTTGATGATGCCAGTGGTGAGCGGTTGCGTATGTGGCTAAATATCGACAGCGACACATTTTATGACCCTAAAAAAGTGGCGATTATGCCGATGGGCTTTTGCTACCCAGGTAAAGGAAAAAGTGGCGATTTAGCGCCGAGAAAGGAATGTGCACCACAATGGCATGACGCTTTACTGGCTCAGCTGCCGAATATTGAAATGACATTATTGATTGGTCAATACGCGCAAAATTATTATTTAACTCAATCGGAATTAGGCAGTAAACCAAAAACCTTAACCGATACTGTTAAAGCTTGGCGACAATGGGCACCGACGTATCTTCCGATCCCTCATCCATCACCACGAAACAATATTTGGCTTAAGAAAAACCCTTGGTTTGAGCAAGATGTCATTCCTTATATCCAAGCCTTAATCAAAGCTAAGATCTTTTAGCTACGGAAATATCACCTTTACTTTTTCGCGCCATCATCCATAACGCTAATCCACCATAGCCAAAGGCTTGCAGCCATAATAACCCCCAATACGGCAGTACTTGAGTAAAACTGGCACCCATTTGATTTAGGCGCAAAAAACCATTGATAGCAGGAGTCGATGGCGCTAATTGAGCTAAGTATTTTAACACCAACGGCAACTCTGTGGTTGGCCAAATAAAACCGGCACAGAATACCAGAGGTAAAGAGCTTAATACCACAATTAAGGTGGCCAGTTCGCGCCTTGGGATCAGCTCACCCATCACCATACCCAACCCGATCACGGCGGCTAAAAATGGCATCAGCATCGCCAATATATTACCGATTGAGGCTAAGCGGCTGATGCCATAAAACTCAAAACTGAAACCAAAGTAATACAGCGCCAGTGGAATATAAGTGAGCAGTAAAATCATTAAGCGCGCCGACCAGCGATCAAGCGCGCGGCTACGCTGCCAATAACCATTAATACCAGCGCGGCATGATTCATTTTGCTCACCACCGACTAACCCAGCGGCAATTAATAGTGTTTGATGCAAGATCAAGACAAACACCGCTGGCACCACATAATTGACGTAACCATTGGTGGGGTTAAACACCGGTTGCATTGAAAGTTTGACTGGGGCGTATTGCTCCGATGCCAGCACTAAGTTATCACCCGACATCACCATGCGTGACACTTTGGCCTTGGCCGATAAGGTTCCTCCTGCAGTGGCTAGCCCTTCGACCACAGTGCCATAAATCAAAAAGTAAGCCGCGTCTCCGGCGTAGGCTAAGGTTGGGCTTTTTCCTAATAATAAATCACGGGCAAAGTTTTTTGGGATCATTAATATCCCGTGTACCTCTCCTTGATTGAACAGTGATTGTGCGTCCTTTAGGCTATAAGCATGTTGAACAATTTTCACTTGCGGAGTGGCATCCACCATACGCTCAAGCTCTCGACTGGTGGCGCTATTGTCTAAATTGACCACCACAATCTGTTGTTCACGCGGTAACTGCTGGCTATAAGGCAGAGGATATAAAAAAGAATACATCACCACCCCGCCAAAGACAGTCAGTAGTAACGCTGGGTTGGTAAAAATAGCTCGACATTCATAGCGAAACACTTGCCACCAGCTGATCATACGTTCGCCTCTTTTATGGTTTTATCATTAACTTGTAGTTGCTTACGCGCAATACGCTTGGCGCATAATAACGCCAGTAACAACACCAGCAGATAACTCAACAGCGCCAAAAATTGATCGCTGGCTTGCATCAATCCGACCCCATTATTAACTTGCTTAACTTGCAGTTCGATATAATGACTGACGGGTAATAATGCGCGCCAAAATTGAGCTAATGCTGGCATATCGGAAGCAGGAAAGGTGATCCCCATAAAGGCAAAGGCGGGCGCAGTAAATGCCGCCACAAAACTCATGGAGCGAGTGGCATCTTGCGTCACCATATAAAACAATGCGCCAACACTTTGACAGGCAATCACCATTAATAACTGCGCCGCCATTAAGATCCCCCACGAGCCATGCATTGGCCAACCAAGCCACACATACAATCCCCATAAGAACGCCATACCTTGCAACCAATAGATCGCGGTATAAGGAAGCAGTTTGGTCAGTAATTTATGGGCAGGACATTGACCTAACCAAGTCGCAAGGCCGTGTTTTTTTTGCTCGACAGCAATGGTTAAAATGGTGGTGGCGACCATGATGATCTGCCAAATGGCGGGGATGGCTGCCGACACTAAGAACTGACCATAGTGGCTATTGCTGTTAAATAATGGTGTAATTTGACTGCGTATCGGCACCGCTTTGGCTAATGCTTGAGTCGGAGTGGTACTGCCCTTACTTAGCGATGCCATCACTTCAACGCCTGCATTATAGGTGCCTTGTGCTTGTTGCATCGCCGCGTTGATAAGCTTACCCGTTAAGATAAATTGGCTATTATAAAATGCGGTTACCGTCGGGGACTCACCTAATAACGTCTGCTTATAAGCGTCTTTCGGGATCACCACCAGCGCGTAAATATCGACATTTTTTAATGCTTCGCTGCCTTGTTGAACTGAGGTGTATTGCTGGGTCACCGCCAAGGTTGGGCTAGCATCATAATAGCGAATCAAGCCACGTGAGATCTGACTATGATCGTTATCCACTACCCCAATGGGCAAGTTATGAGCGGTACCACTGGAAAACACCAACCACATGCAAGCAAACATCATCAATGGCAACCACAGCAACATCGCTTGTAACCAAGGTTGATGGCGGATTGTTTTTAGCTCATATAAAAAAGCGTTGCCCATATTCATACTGATGCTGACAATTATTGTGCATCTGGGTCAAGTAGCACACTCATACCCACTCTCAGATCTTTGATTGGTTTGACTGGACGTGCCTCAATTTCAAAAGTACGCATATCAAAGCCTTGATTGGCATCGGTGGTGCGCCAAGTGGCAAAGTCACCCATCACAGACACATGCGAGACTTTAAATTGATAACCTTGTGTGCCAAGTGCTGGGATTGTGACTGTAAATTCTGCCCCTTGTTTAAAATCTTTTAGTTTATCTTCACGCACATGGAACACCGCCCACGCATCCTTCATATCGACAATAGTGACCACAGGGAAGCCTTGCGGAGCTAACTCGCCGGAGTGCAATAAAATGTCGGTCACCTCTCCGTTATGCCAGCTCTCAATTTTAGTGTCGGCAACATAGGCTTCCACTTCTGCCACGGCGCCTGCGGCCATGCGCTCTTGTTCTTTGGCGGCGCGTTTGGTTTCCACTCGCGCCCCTTCTTGCGCCATTTGATACATTTGATACGCCGCACGTTCGGTATAACGCGCCGCTTGCCATTGGGTTAAGGTTTCGTCGCGTTTTTGCTCGGCAACTACCCCGTCTTGATACAAATTATTGACGCGTTGATAGGTTTTCCCCATCAAGTTCGCTGCTGCTTTGGCTTTATTCCATTGATCTTTCGCGGCGGATATTTCTTGGCTACGTGCGCCTTTTTCGGCCTGAGCTGACATCGCTCCGGCAGCGGCTCGTCCGGCTTTGGCTTGCTCAAGCTTGGCTTCTATCTCTGGGCTTAAAATGGTGAAAATCATCTGACCCGACTGCACTTGGTCGCCTTTTTTCACCAACACTTGATCGACACGCCCCGGCACTTTAGACGAAATAAGATATTGTTGCGCCTCAATCTGACCTTGAAATCGCTCTTGTTTCGGTTGGTAGGCTTGCCAAAAGGTGAGCGCTATCCACACCACAATAACCAAGACTAAGACGGCCATCACTTTTGATTTGGTTGAACTTAGGAAGCTATTCATTATTGCGCCTCTAATCCTTTATATTGTTGATACTGATTAAAACTGTCCATTTCACCACTCACCGCCAGTAAGCGAGAGAGCGACAGCACATATTGATAAGCCGCCGCAGAACGTTGGGTTTTAATGCTATTGAGATACATTTCCGCATCGACCACATCAAGCGATGTCGACAGTCCTTGGCTAAACGCCTTCTTTTGCAAACGGATGTTCTCTTGCGCCATTGACACGCTAGAAGCCAACCCGTTGTATTCTTCTAATGATTGATTGGCTTCGCGATAGGTTTTTTCCACCAGCAACGATAAATCCTGCTTGGCTTGTGCGCGCAAGTACCCAACTTGTTTTTTAGCCATGTGAGCGGCGCTGACTTTGTCGGAACGACCAGAGGTATCAACTAAAGGAATACTCACCCCCACACCCACCAACCAATCGGGCGAAGCATTGCCCACTAAAGTATCGTCGCTATACAGCTTATAATTACCGTACACATACACTTCTGGGTAGTATTTGCCTTTTTCGACATCGGCAAGACCATCGGCTTGTTTTTCTTTGGCATCAAGAATGCTTAAACCCGGATATTCACTCAGCGTTTTATCAAGAAACGCCTGCATTGGAGGCAAGCTTTGATTGGTAAATAGCTTAGTGGAAGGCTGAGCCAACGCATTGGCTTTTAATAAATGGGTTAACGCCATTTGGGCGATCTCAACATCGCGTTGAGCCTTTTTAGTTTCAACTTTCGCTTTGTCGTACGCCACTTCTGCTTGTAGCCGTTGCACTCTGGCAATTTGCCCTTGTTGTTCCATTTTTTTGGCGTGATCGAAATGTTGTTGCAAGCCTTTTTCGACTTCTTTGCGAGTGGCCAGTACTTGCTGTGCCAATACCACACCAAAATAGTATTTTGATAGGTCCTCAAACTTAGCTTGCTGCTTCATCTGCAACATGTACTTAGCTTCGTCTTTTTGTCCTGCGGCAATATCTTGCGCCGCCGAAATGCGACCACCGGTAAAGATAGGCCAAATCGCACGGATCGAACTGGTGAAGACATCTTTATCCATCAAGGTTGAAGTCAGCATGCCATCAAACGCTTTAGTTAATGCGCTCGAACCAAGCGAGGTGCTGTCGGCCAGATCGGAAGGCGAAACATCAACATCATCATCCAAACGGGTGTAATTAGCGCTTAAGGTTATGCTCGGCAGATTCATCGCACCACTGGCATCTTGCTTATATTGTGCTTGCTCAACACTGGCTCGTTCTGCTGCCAAGCTATCATTGTTGGTCAACACTGCTTTCCAAGCTTGATAAAATGACACATCTTCAGCCTGTGCATGCGGCGCGACCAATAGCAGAATAGATAAAATAGAAGTATAAAAAGGTGATTTGTTCACTTGTCATCCACTCTCATGTTTCGATTAATGTCCATATCGTTGTCAGTTCAAGCCAATGAAACTTGAGCTTAAAATTCAATTCATCCACAGAGTGAATATCAAAGGTTCATTCTATGCCAATAACATAAAAGCGCAACTCATCCGATCTGATAATAGCTATTCTCGATAAAATACCATTCGCCCCATATTATTGCTGGAGAAAAGTGTTAAAGAACAGGGATGTTCTTTTTCAAGTGCCCATAGACGGTTTAAACGTCTTTTCGTAATCAATAATAGGGTGAGAAACGAAATTAGGTGGATATGAGATATTTTAAACCCGCACAAAAAAGCGCAGCTCAATGGCTACGCTTTGCGGTTATTCAATCAAGCTTTAAGTAAGGCGATTACTTATGATACGGCTTAGATAACTCATGCACGGCATCTACAAACACACCGGCATTTTCAGGCGGTACATCAAGATGGATACCATGACCTAAGTTAAACACGTGGCCCGTACCAGCATCACCAAAGCCGGCTAAAATAGACGCCACTTCTTGACGAATACGCTCTGGTTGCGCATATAAAATAGAAGGATCCATATTACCTTGCAGTGCCACTTTATCACCTACGCGCTCGACTGCATCGGCAATATTAATGGTCCAATCAAGACCAATGGCATCACAACCTGTGGCGGCGATTTTCTCAAGCCACATACCGCCATTTTTGGTAAATAGCGTCACGGGTACACGGCGTCCATCGTTTTCACGGATCAAACCATCGACGATTTTGTGCATATATTGCAACGAGAATTCTTGGTAATCACGCGGCGTTAATACCCCACCCCATGTATCAAACACCATCACCGATTGCGCGCCAGCTTTGATTTGAGCATTAAGATACTCGACTACGCTATCGGCTAATTTATCTAATAAAGCATGCAAGATACTTGGATCGGCATACATCATTTTCTTAATCTTAGTGAAAGCTTTTGAACTGCCGCCTTCAACCATGTAGGTAGCAAGTGTCCACGGGCTGCCAGAAAAACCAATCAGTGGCACTTCACCTTGCAGATCTTTACGAATTTGACGCACTGCATTCATCACATATTGCAGTTCGCCTTCAGGATCTGGCAAGCCAATTTTATCGACATCGGCTTTACAGGTAATTGGGCGTTCAAATTTTGGCCCCTCACCCGCTTCAAAGTACAAGCCTAAACCCATTGCATCAGGAATGGTTAGGATGTCTGAAAATAAAATAGCGGCATCTAATGGAAAACGTTTCAATGGCTGTAATGTCACTTCAGACGCTAATTCAGCGTTTTTGCACAGTGACATAAAATCACCCGCGACCCCACGAGTCTGACGATATTCTGGTAAATAACGACCCGCTTGGCGCATCATCCATACTGGGGTGTGATCGACAGGCTCTTTCATTAAAGCTCTTAAATAGCGATCATTTTTTAATTTAGTCATTTCTTCTTTCCCTAAATTGAAAGGCAATATTCTACCATTACCTAGCGCACATTTTGCTATTGGTTTGCAATAGAGATCATATTCTGCAACATTAAATGCAGGCTCTGTTTGCTTACGCCGGTTTAATTGTTAATAATTTGTTGATTAGCGATTCACCTTGCTAATGGAAAATCATAACTAGCTCGATCCTATGATGATCAGCACCATAACGACATCTTACTTATCCCTCCGGCGCCCCCGGAGGTTTTTTTTGTCTTTTATTCTTCTAGCGCTATTTCTGTTCCGTTATATCACACTCTAAAACATGTTCAATCAAGGCGCGAGCAATCGTTCCTTTGGGCGCAATTGGCGGTAGGGATTGCTTATCAAACCAATCCGCTGCTGCCAGTTCTGTTTTATCGACTTTAATTTCGCCGCTAGCATGATCGGCTAAAAATGCCATCATCATACTCGATGGAAACGCCCATGGCTGGCTGCCAAAATAACGAATATTCTTTACTTCGATGCCAGTTTCTTCTTTGATCTCACGCGCCACACATTGCTCTAAGGTTTCACCAACCTCAACAAATCCGGCAATCACAGTGTACATGCCTCCTTTGTGTCGCGCATGGTTCGCCAGTAGGATCTGATTGTCTTTTTGGATGGCGACAATAATCGATGGGAAAATACGTGGATAATGTAAGGTGCGGCAATCGCTGCACTGCATTGCAATTTGATTATGATTAAGATGGTTTCGGCCACCACAATAAGAGCAAAACCGCTGACTGCCATACATATGGCCAAACTGTACTGCACGACTAGCAATAAGAAATAACGCTTCAGGTTGCGGCAGGAGTTCTCGTAATGGCGTCATTTCCAATACCGCATCAAGCTCGCTGGCGTTGACCCAATAGCATGGCGTATTGAGATAAGTACCAATAGAAATCGCCTGTTCTAACGGAATCGCTAACTCTTCAGCAGTACAATATGGCAAATTTTGAGTCGGAAAATGTATTTCGCTACCATCAACGATACACCAGTAGACTTTTTGATATTTATTTAACATCCGCTTCTCTCATTGCTTGAAGTCACCCCATTTTACTGGCAATCTAATTTGATACCAGTGGTTATCGAATACAATTTATAATCACTTATAGAACCATGGTATACACTATAAAAAAGGATTCTCTACCGTGTAGAGACGCTATTCACTTTTATATCGTGATAGCCATAATGAGGATATCGCCATGCTAAATAAATTAAAACAAACTCAAGCCCAATTCGGCGGCTCCAGTGAAGTTATCGATCATTGGCTTGAAACACGACAGGTTTTAGTTGTTGAATATTGTAAGCTTGCGGCGTTAAAACCCAATTCCAATAAAACGGCCCTGACTAAGCTACCTTCTCCTGACGAACTACAAACCTTCTGCCAACAAGTGGTGGATTACATTTCTGAAGGGCACTTTAAAATTTACGATATGGTGATGGCTAAATGGCACTCCACTGGTTTTTCACCAACCGAAGAAATCGATCGTACTTATTTTGATATTGTTAAAACCACAGAGCCACTGCTTAACTACACCGATAAATATGCCGATGTATCTTCTGAAGATGAGCTCGAAGATTTTGATCTGGACTTATCGGTTATTGGCGAAGTAATGGAAGAGCGGTTTGGCTTAGAAGATCAATTGATCCAAATGATTGCTGAAAGCTTAGAGATCCCGCCAGGGGCATAAGGAAACCTTCATTTCACTGCTGATATAATATGACAGCTATCATTTATCGCCAGCCACATGGTTGGCGATAAATAACGGGTTTATTTTTGTGGGATCTCCGCAACCATTGGCTTACTGCTGCGACTTTTCTGTGCCAAGATCACGCCGCCAATAATTAACCCCATTCCAATATAATGAAATAATGTCAGTTTGTCATGCAAAATAAAACTGGCTAAAATGGCGGTTACCGCGGGCATTAAATTCATAAATATCGCCGCTTTTTCTGCCCCTAAATGCTCAATGCCCATCATCCAACACCAAGGTGCCACAATCGAGGCAAGCAAGCCTGCATATAACACTAACGGGATGGTTTGGTGATTAAAATGGGTCGGCGCAATAACAGGATTTATCACAGATAAACAAAAAGGCCCCCGAAGGTGCCTTTAATATGCTGTCACTCAATAATGCAAATACTCGTTAGATTTTACTCTTCAGAAAATCCTGCATTAAGAAGTGCTGCTAGATTGTCAGTAGCTTGCTCAGCAGAAGGACCTTGTTCTTGGCCTGCGAGTTCTTTCTGACGCTCTTGATGGTAAGCATAACCTGTACCCGCTGGGATCAGACGACCTACAATTACGTTCTCTTTCAAGCCACGTAGCTCATCACGCTTACCAGAAACCGCAGCTTCAGTAAGTACGCGCGTCGTTTCTTGGAACGATGCTGCCGAGATGAACGACTCAGTTGCTAGAGACGCTTTAGTAATACCGAGTAAGTCACGTTCAAAACGTACAAGCTCTTTACCTTCCGCTTCTAATTTACGGTTAGCAATGGTTACTTGTGCGAATTCAACTTGCTCGCCTGCAAGGAATTCAGAATCACCAGAATGGGTGATTGTACACTTACGTAGCATTTGACGAACGATAGTCTCAATGTGCTTATCGTTAATCTTAACGCCTTGTAAGCGGTAAACTTCTTGAACTTCGTTAGCAATGTACTGAGTTACAGCGTGAATACCACGTAAACGTAGGATGTCATGCGGAGTCTCAGGACCATCAGAGATAACGTCACCACGTTCTACTTTTTCACCTTCAAATACGTTCAGCTGACGATGTTTATGAATCATTTCTTCATAAACGTCACCGCCTTCGCGAGTGATCAATAGACGACGCTTACCTTTGGTTTCTTTACCAAACGACACAGTACCTGTGTGCTCAGCAAGGATCGCAGGCTCTTTTGGTTTACGTGCTTCAAACAAGTCAGCTACGCGAGGAAGACCACCGGTGATATCTTTGTTTCCGCTCGATTTTTGAGGGATACGAGATAATGTGTCACCAATGCCAACTTCAGCGCCATCTTCGATGTTTACGATAGCTTTACCCGGTAAGAAGTAGTTCGCTGGCATATCAGTACCAGGGATCATCACATCGTTACCTTGTGCATCAACCAGTTTAATGGCTGGACGCATATCTTTACCCGCTGTTGAACGCTGTGCTGGGTCTACTACTTCACTTGAAGATAGGCCAGTTAGGTCATCAGTTTGGCGAGAAATGGTTACACCATCAATCATGTCAACAAATTGGATACGACCTGCCACTTCAGTGATGATTGGCATGGTGTGCGCTTCCCAGTTAGCAACGATGTCGCCCACTGTTACCGCTTCGTTATCGCCTTTGCTTAGCATAGAACCGTAAGGAAGTTTGTGCTTCTCTTTAGTACGGCCAAACTCATCAATAATCGTCATCTCAGATGCACGAGAAGTGATAACCAGTTTCTTATCTTTATTGATAACAAACTTAGCATTGTGAAGTTTCACAGTACCGGTTGTTTTCGCTTGAATGCTGTTTTCTGCTGCTGCCGTTGATGCTGCACCACCGATGTGGAACGTACGCATGGTTAGCTGTGTACCAGGTTCACCGATAGACTGAGCAGCGATAACGCCGACTGCTTCACCTTGGTTTACTAGGTGACCACGTGCTAGGTCACGACCGTAACAGTTGGCACAACAACCGAAGTCAGCTTCACAGGTTACGACTGAACGTACACGCATGCTGTCAACAGAGTTCTCTTCCAGAATTTGACACCACTTCTCATCAATCAAAGTGTTGCGCGGAACAAGAACTTCACTGCTACCAGGCTTGATTACGTCTTCTGCTACCACACGACCAAGCGCAAGCTCTGTCAGTGCAACTTTAACGTCACCACCTTCGATGTGAGGCATCATGTCGATACCCGCGAAAGTGCCACAATCTGGTTCGGTAACCACAACGTCTTGTGCTACATCTACTAAACGACGAGTCAGGTAACCCGAGTTCGCTGTTTTCAGTGCGGTATCGGCCAAACCTTTACGAGCACCGTGAGTTGAGATGAAGTACTGAAGTACGTTTAGACCTTCTTTAAAGTTTGCAGTGATCGGCGTTTCGATGATTGAACCATCTGGACGCGCCATCAGACCACGCATACCGGCTAACTGACGAATCTGCGCTGCAGAACCACGAGCACCGGAGTCAGCCATCATGTAGATGCTGTTAAACGATTCTTGTTGTTCTTCTACGCCATCACGGTTAACTACGGTTTCAAAAGAAAGGTTATCCATCATTGCTTTTGCAACGCGGTCGTTGGTAGACGCCCAGATATCGATAACTTTGTTGTAGCGCTCACCCGCAGTAACAAGACCTGACTGGAATTGTTCTTGGATTTCACGTACTTCTTCTTCAGCAGCTGAAATTTCAGTGTATTTAGCAGCCGGTACAACCATATCGTTGATACCAACAGAAACACCAGAAAGTGCAGCGTATGCAAAACCTGTGTACATGATTTGGTCAGCAAAGATTACGGTATCTTTTAGACCAAGCTTACGGTAACACTCATTCAATAGGACAGAAATTTGCTTCTTACCTAATTTTTGGTTCACGATTTCAAAAGGAAGGCCTTTTGGTACGATCTGCCAAAGCATTGCACGACCAACAGTGGTTTCACGCATTGCTGTATTTGTTGTGCTGTTACCATCTTCATCAACCACGGTTTCAGTGATACGTACTTTAACGCGAGCATGTAGCTCAGCAGTCTTAGTACGGTATGCCTTTTCAGCCTCTGCAGGGCCAGCAAGGTACATACCTTCACCTTTAACATTGATCTTGTCACGAGTCATGTAGTAAAGACCCAATACAACGTCCTGAGAAGGTACGATGATTGGATCACCAGATGCTGGTGAAAGGATGTTGTTGGTTGACATCATTAACGTACGTGCTTCAAGCTGCGCTTCCAATGTTAACGGTACGTGTACCGCCATTTGGTCACCATCGAAGTCGGCGTTATATGCCGCACACACTAGTGGGTGAAGCTGAATCGCTTTACCTTCGATAAGTACAGGTTCGAATGCTTGAATACCAAGACGGTGAAGTGTTGGTGCACGGTTAAGTAGAACTGGGTGTTCGCGGATAACTTCGTCTAGGATATCCCAAACGATCGGCTCTTCGCGCTCAACCATTTTCTTAGCCGCTTTAATCGTTGTAGCCATGCCACGCGATTCTAACTTGCTGTAGATAAATGGTTTAAATAGTTCTAGTGCCATCTTCTTAGGAAGACCACACTGGTGTAAACGAAGGTATGGACCTACTGTGATTACAGAACGGCCAGAGTAATCTACACGTTTACCAAGTAAGTTCTGACGGAAACGACCTTGCTTACCTTTGATCATATCAGCCAAAGATTTAAGAGGACGCTTGTTAGAACCTGTGATCGCACGACCGCGACGACCGTTATCTAGAAGCGCATCAACAGACTCTTGCAACATACGCTTTTCGTTACGTACGATGATGTCTGGAGCGGATAAGTCTAGAAGACGTTTCAAACGGTTATTACGGTTGATCACGCGACGGTATAAGTCGTTCAGATCTGAAGTCGCAAAACGACCGCCATCTAGTGGTACTAGAGGACGTAGATCTGGCGGCAATACTGGAAGTACAGTTAAGATCATCCACTCAGGGTTATTACCTGATTGGATAAATGCTTCAACCAGCTTCAGACGCTTAGTCAGTTTTTTACGCTTAGTTTCAGAGTTAGTGGTTTCTAGCTCTTCACGCATCATTTCAACTTCTGCGTTCATATCCATGGTGTGTAGCAGATCTTTGATCGCTTCAGCGCCCATTTTAGCTGTAAACTCGTCGCCCCACTCTTCTAAGCGGTCTAGATATTCTTCTTCCGTTAGCATTTGACCTTTTTCAAGATCAGTCATGCCAGGTTCAGTCACTACATACATTTCGAAGTAAAGAACACGTTCGATGTCACGTAGCGGAATATCCATTAATAGGCCGATACGAGATGGTAGTGATTTAAGGAACCAGATGTGCGCCACTGGAGAGGCTAATTCGATGTGGCCCATGCGGTCACGACGAACTTTAGTTTGTGTAACTTCTACGCCACACTTCTCACAGATAACACCACGGTGCTTCAATCGTTTGTATTTGCCACAAAGACATTCGTAGTCTTTTACTGGGCCAAAAATACGAGCACAGAATAAACCGTCGCGCTCTGGTTTGAACGTACGATAGTTAATAGTTTCTGGCTTTTTAACTTCACCGAAAGACCATGAGCGAATCATGTCTGGAGAAGCTAGACCGATTTTGATTGCATCAAATTCTTCGGTCTTATGCTGTGCTTTTAGAAAGTTCAGTAAATCTTTCACAATCAGCTCCTGTAAGGAGTTAAGAGGCGCTCGGTTGAACGCCTCTTTTCTACCGGGTTAATCCAAGGTGCTATATTACTTGCAGCCTTTTGACTGCAAATAATAATTACTCTTTGTCTTCTAGTTCGATGTTAATACCTAGAGAGCGAATTTCTTTCAACAATACGTTGAATGATTCCGGCATTCCAGGGTCCATGCTGTGATCGCCATCTACGATATTTTTATACATCTTAGTACGACCATTCACATCATCAGACTTAACCGTTAGCATTTCTTGCAAGGTGTAAGCGGCACCGTATGCTTCTAGTGCCCATACTTCCATCTCACCGAAACGCTGGCCACCGAACTGAGCTTTACCACCAAGTGGTTGCTGAGTTACTAGGCTGTACGAACCAGTAGAACGTGCGTGCATCTTGTCATCGACCAAGTGGTTCAGTTTCAGCATGTACATGTAACCCACGGTTACAGGACGCTCAAACTGGTCACCAGTACGACCATCAAACAACTCCAATTGACCTGAAGTTGGAAGGTCTGCAAGTGCTAGCAGTTCTTTAATTGATGTTTCATTTGCACCGTCAAAAACTGGAGTAGCGATCGGTAGACCACCACGTAAGTTTTTAACTAGTGTGCGAACTTCATCATCAGACAATTCAGCAATATCGACGTCTTGACGAGTATCACCTAGATCATAAACCTTCTGTAAGAACTCGCGGAACTTATGCAGTTCTTGCTGCTCTTTAACCATTTGGTTGATCTTGTCACCGATGCCTTTCGCAGCCAGACCTAAGTGAACTTCTAGGATCTGACCGATGTTCATACGTGACGGTACACCCAGTGGGTTTAGCACGATATCAACCGGTTGACCTTTATTATCGTAAGGCATGTCTTCAACAGGGTTAATCTTAGAGATAACACCCTTGTTACCATGACGACCCGCCATCTTGTCACCCGGTTGAATGCGACGTTTAACTGCAAGGTAAACCTTAACAATTTTCTGTACACCCGGAGCAAGATCATCACCTTGTGTGATTTTACGACGTTTGGTTTCAAACTTTTTATCAAAATCAGCTTTGATTTCATCCCATTGCTCAGCAAGCTGCTCAAGTTGAGATTGAAGTGCATCATCTTCTAATGTTTGTACTAACCATTGCTTACGATCAATCGCATCTAGACGAGCTTCAGAGAAACCGCCAGATAGAAGAAGTGAACGAACACGTGCCAATAGGCCGCCTTCTAAGATTTGGAACTCTTCAGTCAAATCTTTCTTCGCTTCTTTCAGCTGCATTTGTTCAATTTCAAGTGCACGCTTGTCTTTTTCTACGCCATCGCGAGTAAAGACTTGAACATCGATGATCGTACCTGATACAGAGTTAGGTACGCGTAGAGACGTATCTTTAACATCTGATGCTTTTTCACCAAAGATAGCTCGTAAAAGCTTCTCTTCAGGCGTCAGTTGAGTTTCACCTTTAGGGGTTACTTTACCCACTAAGATGTCGCCACCTTTCACTTCAGCACCAATGTAAACGATACCTGACTCGTCTAGTTTAGACAGAGCAGACTCACCTACGTTTGGAATATCAGCGGTAATTTCTTCGCTGCCAAGTTTGGTATCACGTGCCACACAAGAAAGCTCTTGGATGTGGATCGTGGTGAAACGGTCTTCTTGAACAACTCGCTCAGAGACTAAGATTGAATCTTCGAAGTTGTAACCATTCCAAGGCATAAATGCGATACGCATGTTTTGGCCAAGCGCAAGTTCACCAAGGTCGGTTGAAGGACCATCGGCAATAACATCACCACGTGATACTGGTTCACCAGGTAGCACGGTCGGGCGTTGGTTAATACATGTGTTTTGGTTCGAACGGGTGTACTTAGTTAAGTTGTAGATGTCGATACCAGCTTCGCCAGGTACTAACTCTTCTTCGTTAACTTTAAGTACGATACGAGATGCATCAACGGACTGGATTGTACCACCACGTTTAGCAACTGCTGTCACACCTGAATCGACCGCTACATTACGCTCAATACCAGTACCAACTAACGGCTTATCAGCGCGTAGAGTTGGAACCGCTTGACGTTGCATGTTTGCACCCATCAATGCACGGTTCGCATCATCGTGTTCTAGGAACGGGATAAGCGAAGCGGCGATAGATACAACTTGGTTTGTTGCCACGTCCATGTAATTAACATGATCACGTGGGTGTAGACCAGATTCACCTTTTTGACGAGCTGTGATCAACTCTTCAGCAAAGTGACTGTCTTCAGTCAAGTGTGCATTCGCCTGAGCGATAACAAACTGACCTTCTTCAATCGCTGATAGGTAATCCACATCTTCAGTCACAACACCATCAACAACGCGACGGTAAGGCGTTTCTAGGAAACCATATTCATTACAACGAGCAAACGCTGACAATGAGTTGATTAGACCGATGTTTGGACCTTCTGGTGTTTCGATTGGACATAAACGACCGTAGTGAGTTACGTGAACATCACGTACTTCAAAACCAGCGCGCTCACGCGTCAAACCACCAGGACCTAATGCAGAAATACGACGTTTGTGCGTCACTTCTGACAACGGGTTGTTCTGATCCATAAATTGAGAAAGCTGTGATGAGCCAAAGAACTCTTTCACTGCCGCCGATATCGGCTTAGCATTGATAAGATCTTGTGGCATGATCGCATCTAAATCACCAAGACTTAGACGTTCTTTCACTGCACGTTCAACACGGACTAGACCAACACGGAATTGGTTTTCTGCCATTTCACCAACAGAACGGATACGACGGTTTCCAAGGTGATCGATATCATCGACTTCACCTTGACCGTTACGAATACCGATCAGTTTCTTCATTACTGCAATGATGTCAGTTTCATCAAGAATACTTTGTTCTTGAGCATCTGGACGATCAATTGAGCTGTTAAACTTCATACGACCAACCGTCGATAAGTCATAACGCTCTACAGCAAAGAACAAGCTATTGAATAATGATTCAGCAGCTTCTTTGGTTGGTGGCTCGCCAGGGCGCATCATGCGATAGATTTCTACTAGTGCAGAAATGCGATCGGTGGTGCTGTCGACACGTAAGGTGTCAGACATGAATGGGCCATGGTCTAGATCATTGGTAAACAATACTTCAAGTTGCTTGTAGCCAGCTTGAGACAGAGTTGCCAATGCTTCTAAAGAAATTTCTTGGTTTGCTGCAACGATAATTTCGCCAGTCGCTTCATCGATATAATCTTTAGAAGCCACTTTACCTACGATGTATTCAACTGGAACTTCAATGAATTCCACGCCATCTTTTTCTAGGTTACGAATATGACGAGCAGTAACACGACGACCTGCTTCTACGTAAACTGTACCGTTTGCTTCGATATCGAAAGAAGCGGTCTCACCACGTAGGCGATCAGGAACTAACTCCATTAATAGAGCTTGTTCTTTTACTTCAAAACGCACTTTTTCGAAGAAGATATCTAAGATCTCTTCAGTGGTTTTGTGTAACGCACGTAAAATGATAGACGCCGGTAATTTACGACGACGGTCAATACGAACGTATAAGTTATCTTTTGGATCAAACTCAAAATCTAACCATGAACCACGGTAAGGAATAACACGTGCGTTATAAAGCACTTTTCCTGATGAGTGAGTTTTACCTTTATCGCTGTCGAAGAACACGCCTGGGCTTCGGTGCAACTGGGATACGATAACCCTCTCAGTACCATTGATTACGAAGGTACCATTGTCTGTCATAAGCGGAATTTCGCCCATGTAGACTTCTTGTTCTTTGATGTCTTTTACGGTACCTGCTGGTGCTTCCTTATCAAAAACAACTAAACGTAATTTTACGCGTAGTGGCTTCGAATAAGTGATGCCTCGAACTTGACATTCTTTAACGTCAAATACTGGCTCACCAAGACGGTAGCTAACGTATTGCAGTTCAGAATTGCCGTTGTAGCTCTGAATTGGAAAAACAGAACGGAAGGCAGCTTCCAGACCATATTGACCTTCAGGATCTTGCTCAATGAACTTGTCAAATGAATCAAGCTGCATTGATAGCAAGTATGGTACGTCCAAAACTTGTGGACGTTGTCCAAAGTCCTTACGGATGCGCTTTTTCTCGGTGTAAGAGTAAACCATGGGGTTCCTCAGCTAGCTGATAAGTGACCCGAACTGCCCATAACACGTTGCAACCAATTACATTGGTAACACGGGGACAGTGACTAACAACACTGTTTTTTGTAGTGACACCCTAACCTCACCTGAAAAATCATTTCAGTCGAACCTTAGAAGTGTTTTTTGCTTAGACTTAGGCGATTAAACAGCGGGAAAATTAACCTAAACCCTACAGCGCAAAAAGGCCGGTGGTTAATAAACCACCAGCCATTAGCCTTGCGGCTAAGAAATTAAATAAAAATTATTTAACTTCAACAGAAGCACCAGCTTCTTCTAGAGTTGCTTTAAGAGCTTCAGCTTCTTCTTTAGAAACAGCTTCTTTTAGTGGAGCAGGAGCTGCGTCAACTAGACCTTTAGCTTCTTTCAGGCCAAGACCTGTAGCGCCACGTACTGCTTTGATTACAGAAACCTTGTTTCCGCCAACAGCAGTTAGGATCACGTCAAATTCAGTTTGCTCTTCTGCAGAATCACCTGCAGCAGCGCCACCAGCAACAACAGCTGCAGCAGCTGAAACGCCGAATTTTTCTTCCATAGCTTCGATAAGCTCAACAACTTGCATTACAGACATTTCTGCAACTGCGTCTAGGATTTGCTCGTTAGTAATAGACATAACAATTCTCTTTTAAAGTTAACAATAAGTTTATATGGTAATCAAAATAAAACTAGGCTTATGCCGCAGCTTCTTCTTTTTGATCACGAACAGCAGCGATAGTACGTACCAACTTGCCAGCAGAAGCTTCTTTCATGCACATCATTAGGCGTGCGATAGCTTCGTCGTAAGTAGGTAGTGTCGCTAGTAGATCAGCATCAGTAATAGTGCCTTCGAATGCAGCAGCTTTGATCTCAAATTGCTTATTCTCTTTTGCGAAGTCTTTAAAAAGACGCGCAGCAGCACCTGGGTGCTCGTTAGAGAAGCCGATCAAAGTAGGACCAACGAATACGTCTTGAAGACATTCGTAGTCTGTACCAACTACAGCACGACGAGCTAGTGTGTTACGAACAACTTTCATGTAAACACCCGCTTCGCGAGCTTGTTTACGTAGAGAAGTCATTGCGCCAACAGCAACGCCACGAGAGTCAGCAACAACTGCAGAAAGTGCACCACTGGCTGCTTCGTTAACTTCAGCAACAATTGCTTGTTTGTCTTGAAGATTTAAAGCCATTTGGATTTACTCCTGGTTGTAGTTACACCACTCAAAAAAATATTTCTGAGTGTTCTTTTGGTGCATTCCCAAATGAATACTTCAATAAAGAAGTACGACCATCAGTTCGGGCACCATCTACGTAGGTATTAATTAAGTTTCATTCATATAAAATGACTGAATCACCTACGGTCTTGGATGGAAGCATCATTTTCTCTGTCTTATTCTAAAAAGAAGTCGACAAAATAAGCAACACTCCAACCATTTCAATTAGGCGCAAAATTATACACAATTTTAGCGCCTAAGCAAATTAATTAGCTAGCTTTAGTATCTAAGCTTGCTTGATCAACCGTTACACCAGCACCCATAGTAGTAGAGATGCTCACTTTCTTCAGGAAAGTACCTTTCGCTGAAGAAGGTTTGGCTTTCTTAAGAGCGACTAGAAGAGACTCAAGGTTCTCTTGTAGTTGTTTCGCGTCAAAAGTTGCTTTACCAATAGTAGTGTGAATGATGCCATTTTTGTCGTTACGGTAACGAACCTGACCCGCTTTAGCATTTTTAACTGCTTCAGCAACGTTAGGAGTTACAGTACCAACTTTAGGGTTTGGCATTAGACCGCGTGGACCTAAGATAGTACCAAGTTGACCAACAACGCGCATTGCATCTGGAGAAGCAACAACAACGTCAAAGTTCATTTCGCCTTTCTTAACTAGCTCAGCTAGATCTTCCATACCAACGATATCTGCGCCAGCTGCTTTAGCGGCTTCAGCGTTTGCACCTTGGGTGAAAACGGCTACGCGGATGTCACGGCCTGTACCATGTGGAAGTACAGTTGCGCCACGAACGTTTTGGTCAGATTTACGAGCATCGATGCCAAGGTTAACAGCAACGTCAACACTTTCTACGAATTTAGCAGTCGCTAATTCTTTTAGAAGAGCAACAGCTTCGTTGATTTCGTATTCTTTAGTCACTTCGATTTTTTCACGAATAGTGCGCATACGCTTAGTAAGTTTTGCCATGATCTTATCCCTCTACCACTAGGCCCATTGAACGAGCAGTACCCGCGATAGAACGCTTCATCGCTTCGATGTCAGCGCCAGTCATATCTGCAGCTTTAGTTTCAGCAATCTCTTGCAGCTGAGCGTCAGTAACAGTACCAACTTTCTCAGTGTTTGGACGACCAGAACCAGACTTAACGCCAGCAGCTTTCTTAAGAAGAACAGCAGCAGGTGGAGTCTTAGTTACAAATGTGAAAGAACGGTCGTTGTATACAGAGATAACAACTGGGATTGGAAGACCTTTCTCAACAGATTCTGTTTTTGCGTTAAACGCTTTACAGAATTCCATGATGTTTACACCATGTTGACCTAGTGCAGGACCAACCGGTGGACTTGGGTTCGCCATACCAGCTGCAACTTGCAGTTTGATATAAGCTTCTACTTTCTTAGCCATGATAATTCCTAAATTTTGGGTACAATCGCTAACTTAATGGTTAGCTCCCCGATTTATATGAAAACTTTTTATGGGCACAAACCCACAAAAAGGCGCGAAATTATAGTTAAATTTCGAACCTTATACAAGCGCTTTGTTTGTTATTTAAACAAAACCCTCTCCCTCATAATATGAGAGTTATTTAGTCAGCTTTTTCAACCTGACTGAATTCTAGTTCAACCGGTGTGGCGCGGCCGAAGATCGAAACAGACACTTTAATGCGGCTCTTTTCGTAATCGACTTGCTCAACAGTACCGTTGAAGTCAGCAAATGGGCCTTCAGTAACTCGAACTACTTCACCCGCTTCAAACAAGGTCTTCGGTCTTGGAGCTTCACTCGCCTTCTCTAGACGGTTTAAGATGGCATCTGCCTCTTTATCCGTAATAGGAGCAGGACGATCTGAGGTGCCACCAATAAAGCCCATAACACGTGGAATGCTACGCACTAAGTGCCATGACTCGTCATTCATCAGCATTTGTACTAAGACATAGCCTGGGAAGAATTTACGTTCACTTTTACGACGTTGACCGGCGCGCATTTCAACCACTTCTTCGGTTGGCACTAAGACGTCGCCAAAGAACTCTTCCATCGCATGCATTTTGATATGCTCACGAAGCGATTGTGCTACACGACCTTCAAATCCTGAAAAGGCTTGAACGACATACCAGCGTTTTTTTGGTGCTTCACTCATTTAAAACCCCTTACACTCCAGTTGCGAGAGCTATCAGACGCACCATGATGCCGTCGATACCCCAAAGCAATAGAGCCATTACAATACTTACAGCTAATACGATAAATGTAGTTTGCATTGTTTCTTGGCGAGAAGGCCAAACAACTTTGCGAACTTCAAGTTTTGCTTCGCGAGCAAATACAACCGTAGCTTTACCTTTTGTTGTTAATGCAGCAACACCTAAAGCGGCGGCCAGCAAAAGAACAACAACTGCTGCGCGGATAGCAACAGACATATCACCATATAGGTGATTACCCACTACCGCAGTAGCTAACAGTGCAAAAGTGATTAACCACTTAAAAGCATCTGCCGCTTTTGAGCTCTCGTGAGTTTCAACTTTGGCTTTCATAATCAAACCTGTGACAAGTTTTACTTAAACGACAATAACCCCGCAATGGCAGGGCTAACTCATTAGCCTCATGATAAACGCCATGAGCTAAACAAATTAGATATTAAATCTAATACATATTCGTTACTGAATGGCACAAAAAATAGTGAAAATTCACTTAGCTTTTGTTCAGTGCAGAAAAAGGGCATCAAATGATGCCCTTTTTGATAGCCGTTAGTCAAATACAATTCGTATTTAACGTAAACTTTAATGCATTAAGCGATAACTTTCGCTACAACACCAGCACCAACTGTACGGCCACCTTCACGGATTGCGAAACGTAGACCTTCGTCCATCGCGATTGGTGCGATTAGAGTTACGATCATTTGTACATTATCGCCAGGCATTACCATTTCAACGCCTTCTGGCAATTGAATGTCGCCAGTTACGTCCGTTGTACGGAAGTAGAACTGTGGACGGTAACCTTTGAAGAAAGGAGTATGACGACCACCTTCATCTT
>NZ_JAAUWS010000006.1:0-134777 GCF_014694465.1 Vibrio sp. S11_S32
CAACATGGCTGAAAGCTTAATACTTGAGCGGCGAAGGGAACGAACATTTCCAAGGTCGGTTAAGCCAAGGCCGCAGAAGTATGCCAGAAATAAAAAAACCGTTCACCCTTAAGTGAACGGCATTACTCAGCGCGGGATGGGTTTTTATTGATATTTCGCGCTAATAATTATGAATGTCTAATTTATCCTAGTTAGGAAATACAAGAAAGGAGAACGACTATTTTGGGGCTGTTTTTTAAAGCGGATCACTTAATTGATGAATTAATACACGATTTTTTTGTTTAAATTGCGCGCTCTGCCGTTGAGTTAGCCCGCTTGCTTGCGGCAAAGGTGCAAGCATTGCATTCACCGGAACCCCCTCTTTCCTTAATTCATAATGCAAATGAGGCCCAGTAGAGCGACCAGTATTACCTGACAAAGCAATCACTTCATTTTGGTGAACCTGTTGTCCTACCTTAACCAAAATTCGACTCAAATGTAAAAAGCGAGTGCTGTAAATTGGGCCATTTTTGATCACTACATATAAGCCAGCTAAGGGATGCTCCCCTACTCGTACAACCTGCCCTTCCCCTGTCGCCAATACTGGTGTGGCAACGGGTACCGCGAGATCGGTGCCATAATGCGGAGCAATTCGGTGTGTGACCGGATTTAAACGTTGTGGATTAAAATCAGAACTGATCCTATAAGGCTGTGACAGCGGCCAACGACGTAAGGTTTTCTGATTACTGCTACCATCGGGAGCATAGAATTGCCCATTATCAGCCCGTAGTAATAACCAGTGTTGATGCTGGGTGCGATAACTGACTCCGATCACTTTTCCTTGACCGACAATTTGATTTCCAATGACATTCTGCGCAATAGCAACCTTTAACTGGTCCCCTAATTTGGCTTGACGAGTAACATCAATATCCCAATACAACGCTTGATAAATACTGCGTATTTGTGGTGGGGTTAACCCTATATCCGAAGCTGTGTGGAAAAAATTGCCTTCCATACTGGCTCGGTAAATTCGAGTTTTATGAATGCCTTTTTTACGCAATGGACGATACTGATATTGGCCATTTTCCCAACGAAATTGACTGACTAATTTAGGGGTACGGAAAATGGATAATGATGCGATTTTGCCTGTCGAGGTTAATTGCCACTCGATCACTTGATTGTCTTTTATTTGCAGCGCGGTGGAGTTGGCTTTGATTAAGGCCAATAAATCCGCTGACTTTAAACCATATAAATCAAAAATAGTTTTGAGGCTTTGACCATCTGTTACGGTATGGCTATGGATAAGATCGGGTGTACTTGTGGTATGGACAAGTTCGGGTAGGTTTGATTGCGCGTGTTGCTGCCCAGTGAACTGTTTTTCTTGCTCTAAAAATGCAGGGTCATCGCGCTCGATCACTGCATCATAAGGCTCACTTTGCTGTTGACTGTTATTGAAATGTGGCTTGCTGTCAAGATCAGGAGTTCTAAGCTTGATAACCAAAGTAATAATGACCGCGATTAAACTCAGTCCGAGTAATAATAAACCACCCCACCGGATAAGGTGGCGTGGTTTATATTGATGAAATAAGTTCAATTTGAACAAGCAGATTTCCTAGCGAGTAAGACAAGTAGAGAAACTATGCCCTAAATCTTGTAGGAAGGTAAAGTAGGATCCTGGTTTAACCGGATAATCGGTGGCTAAAGGATCCAAAGAGCCGTGCTTTACATTCGTGCCTCTGGTAACAGAATCGATCACGGCTGGAGTAAATTGCGGTTCAGAAAACACACAATAGGCTTTATCTGATTGCAACGCAGTTCTAATCGTAATAAGTGTTTTAGCGCCAGGTCGGCGATCGGGAGAAACGGTAAAATGCCCGAGGTTATTCAGCCCAAAGTAATTTTCATAATAACTGTAGGCATCATGAAACACATAATAGCCGTGAGATTTCACGGGGGCTAATTGTTGTTTAATTCCAGAAATTGTGGCGGAAAGATGAGTAACAAACGCTTGATAATTTTTTTGATACGTCGCTTTATGTTCAGGATCCAGTGCCATTAATTTATCACTGATCACTTTCGCCATTTGTTGTGCTTGTTGTGGACCAAGCCATAAATGCGGATTATAGCCACCGTGATGGTGATGGCCATCATCGTGATCTTCATGTGCGGCATGGTCATGGTCGGCATGGTCATGATCGCCTTCTTCACCATACTTCAACTTAGTAATTTGATCCGATTGATCAAGTTGTAAGGTATTAGTATTCCCTTCCAATGCGCTCTCTAAAAAGGATTCTAAACCAGGTCCAACCCAAATAAATAGATCGGCATCTTTAATTTTTCTCATATCAGATGGTCGTAATGCATAATCGTGAGGAGACGCAGTCGCATTGAGCAGTACTTGTGTATCGGTCACACCTAATGTCAATTCTTGAGTAATAAGCTGCAAAGGTTTAATTGATGTCACCACAGTTAGCTTTGTCTCTTGGCTCATCGCTTGAGCCGAAGTGAACAATATTGCCACCGCCAATGTGAATTTTGTCCATTTACTTCCGATACTTTGGTGCATTTTCATCTCCCTTATATAAAATACAGCCTATTGGTAAACTGCGACCGCAATGTTACTATATAACATAACAATTACTCAAGTTGGTTTAAACATGTCTGATCTCATTCAATTACAAGACGTCACGGTTAAGTTTCATGATAAAGCGGTGTTAAGTAATATTAGTTTAACCGTCCAAAAAGGGCAGATCACCACAGTGATCGGTCCCAATGGTGCCGGCAAATCAACGTTAGTCAAAGTGATGCTAGGTCTACATAAAACCTATAGCGGCAGCATAACGCGGATTAAAAAACTTCGGATTGGTTATGTACCGCAAAAACTCAGACTTAACGACAGCTTACCGTTAACGGTCGATCGATTTCTGCGCTTAGCAGGACGTTATAGTACTCAAGAGAGGATGGAATCGTTGCGTTTGGTGGGGGCGGAAAACTTAGCCACGAATGATATGCATAAACTGTCTGGTGGTGAAAACCAACGAGTATTATTAGCCCGAGCATTATTGCAACGACCCGATTTATTAGTATTAGATGAACCTGCGCAAGGGGTTGATGTACAAGGCCAAATAGAACTGTACGCCTTAATTAACACCATTCGCCAGCGATTTGGTTGCGCAGTATTTATGATCTCTCACGATCTTCATTTAGTGATGGCGCAAACCGATGAAGTTATTTGTCTGCAACATCATATTTGTTGCTCTGGCGCACCAGAAGCCATTACTCAGCACCCTTCTTACCTTGCCATGTTTGGTCAAACCGCCAAAGATACTTTAGCGGTTTACCACCATCAGCATCATCATCACCATGATTTATCTGGCGAGGCAATCGAAGATGAAGCTACCGATTGTGAGCACCAACATTGCTCACATTCTTCATCACACACACCCAAAAGCGGTCAATAATCTATGTTTGATATACTTTTCCCTTCCGTTCTTGCCGGCTTAGGTATCGCCATTATTGCGGGGCCACTTGGGTCTTTAGTGGTATGGCGTAAGATGGCGTATTTTGGCGATACATTAGCGCACGCCTCATTGCTTGGTTTGGCACTGGGTTTCTTGTTAGATGTGAATTTATACCTTTCTTTGGTGGTTTGCTGTCTTGCCATTGCCTTGATCCTGGCTACTCTGCAAGAACAAAAAGTAGTCGCTACTGATACTTTATTGGGGATTTTAGCCCACAGTGCGCTGTCTCTTGGTTTGGTGGCGGTGAGCTTTTTAGATAATGTTCGTGTCGATTTAATGAGTTATTTGTTTGGGGATTTACTGGCCGTTAGCCCATCTGATCTGATCTTTATTTACATCGGCGGTATTGTGACCCTATCGCTACTGGTGTATTTTTGGCGGCCTTTATTATCCTCATCCATTAGTGAAGAATTAGCCGGAGTTGAAGGGGTAAATGTCCCTTTAATGCGAGTGGTATTAATGCTGTTGGTTGGACTAGTGATTGCAGTTGGCATGAAGTTTGTTGGGGCTTTAATTATTACCTCGCTCTTGATCATCCCCGCTGCCACCGCAAGACGATTTGCACGAACACCCGAGCAAATGGCAATCGGTGCCTCATGCATTGGTGTGGTATCGGTTTTTTCAGGCTTAAGTTTATCTTGGTTTTATGACACCCCCGCCGGCCCTTCGGTGGTGATTTCAGCTACAGCGCTGTTTATGCTTAGCCAATTTAAGAAAACCAATGCTTAGGTGATCTGTTTTTAAAACTTTAAACCAACAAAAAGGCCACTTTTCAGTGGCCTTTTTCTATTACTCATTATCTACAATACTTGAAGCGACTGCTTGAAGTATGAAGGTTGATTACCAACCAGTAATTTCGCGCAGTGCTTTACCAATATCGGCTAGGCTCTTCACGGTTTTAACCCCAGCCGCTTCTAGTGCTTGGAATTTATCTTCCGCCGTGCCTTTACCACCAGAGATGATAGCGCCAGCATGACCCATACGCTTACCAGCAGGAGCGGTCACCCCTGCAATGTAAGACACTACAGGTTTGGTGACGTGATCTTTGATATAAGCCGCCGCTTCTTCTTCAGCAGTGCCGCCGATTTCGCCAATCATCACAATCGCTTCAGTTTCTGGATCTTCTTGGAACAACTTCAAGATATCAATAAAGTTAGAGCCAGGGATAGGATCGCCACCAATACCAACACAAGTCGATTGACCAAAGCCTTCGTCTGTGGTTTGTTTTACCGCTTCATACGTTAATGTTCCTGAGCGTGACACAATGCCGACGCGACCTTTCTTATGAATGTGTCCTGGCATGATACCAATCTTACATTCATCGGGAGTGATCACCCCTGGGCAGTTAGGACCAATCATCACCACACCCGCTTCATCTAGGCAGACCTTAACATCGACAAGATCAAGCGTTGGAATACCTTCGGTGATAGTAACGATAAGCTTAATGCCCGCGTCAATAGCTTCTAGAATCGCATCTTTACAAAATGGCGCGGGTACATAGATAACCGATGCGGTTGCACCTGTGGTTTCGACAGCTTCACGCACGGTATTAAAGACCGGCAAACCTAAGTGAACCGTGCCGCCTTTACCAGGAGAAACACCACCCACCATTTGAGTGCCGTAGTCCAATGCTTGCTCTGAGTGGAATGTACCTTGACCACCAGTAAAACCTTGGCAGATAACTTTTGTATCTTTATTAATTAATACTGACATTATTTACCCTCCGCAGCAGCTACAACTTTCTCAGCAGCTTCCGTTAATGACGTTGCTGCAATAATATTTAATCCACTTTCAGCTAATTTCTTCGAACCTAGTTCAGCATTGTTGCCTTCTAAGCGCACCACAACCGGTACTTTTACGCCAACTTCTTCCACCGCGCCGATAATACCTTCTGCAATCAAATCACAACGAACAATGCCGCCGAAGATATTCACCAATACCGCTTGAACGTTATCGTCTGACAAGATGATCTTAAAGGCTTCGGTTACGCGCTCTTTGGTTGCGCCGCCGCCGACATCAAGGAAGTTCGCCGGTTGACCGCCATGCAAGTTAACGATATCCATGGTGCCCATTGCCAAACCTGCGCCATTGACCATACAACCAATATTGCCATCCAGCGCAACATAGTTTAATTCCCACTTCGCGGCATGCGCTTCGCGCTCATCTTCTTGTGTAGGATCATGCATTTCGCGCAATTTAGGATGACGATACATGGCATTTGAATCGATGGTGATTTTGCCATCAAGACACACTAAAGAACCATTGCCCGTCACCACTAGAGGGTTAATTTCTAATAAGGCCAAATCACATTTATCAAACATCGCACCTAGACCCATAAAGATCTTAGTGAATTGTTTAATTTGGTCGCCTTTTAGGCCTAATTTAAACGCCAATTCACGGCCTTGGTAGGTTTGAGGACCGGCCAATGGATTGATTGTCGCTTTATGAATAAGGTGAGGCGTTTCTTCTGCTACTTTCTCAATTTCCACGCCACCTTCTGTCGAGGCCATGAAAACCACTTTACGAGAACCGCGATCCACCACCGCGCCAAGGTATAATTCGTTAGCAATATCAGACGCCGCTTCAACCAAAATTTTACGTACTGGCTGACCTTTAGCATCAGTTTGATAAGTGACTAGGTTGCGGCCTAGCCATTTGGTGGCAAATGCTTTAATGCCATCTTTAGTATCATGCAGCTCAACTCCGCCCGCTTTACCGCGACCGCCAGCGTGAACTTGGCATTTTACTACCCATTTATCACCCGAAATTTTACCTGCGGCATCAGCGGCTTGTTGTGGAGTATCACAAGCGTAACCTTCAGGTACAGGTAATCCAAATTCAGCAAACAATTGTTTCGCTTGATATTCATGCAAATTCATAGTGTTACTTCCGTTTGTTTTATCCGTAAGGAATTATTATTTCCATTAGCATTTACACTAAAATGCTATTTCGTAAATGCTATCTCGTAGGGTCTTTCGGTGTTGCTCATCTGATATGGGAGCCGACTAAGCGTTAGTTTAGATAAACGCTCACTTAGTCGGGATCAGATCCGCTTATACGTCAAGTAATAAGCGAGCTGGATCTTCCAGCAATTCTTTAATTGTGACTAAGAAGCCCACTGATTCACGACCATCAATTAAACGGTGATCATAAGACAATGCAAGGTACATCATTGGCAGGATTTCTACTTTGCCATTGACGGCCATTGGGCGATCTTGAATTTTGTGCATACCTAAAATAGCTGCTTGTGGCGGGTTAATAATCGGGGTAGACATTAATGAACCAAACACACCACCGTTCGTGATAGTAAAGTTACCGCCCATTAAATCTTCCACTTGCAGCTTGCCGTCACGACCTTTGATGGCGAGCTCTTTAATGCCTTTTTCAATATCAGCAAAGCCGAGTAAGTCACAGTTTTTCAGTACTGGAGTCACTAAACCGCGCGGGGTTGAAACCGCCATGCTGATATCAAAATAGTTATGATAAACAATATCATCACCATCAATCGAAGCATTTACTTCAGGGTAACGCTTAAGTGCTTCTGTCACGGCTTTCACGTAGAAGGACATAAAGCCTAAACGAGTGTCGTGACGTTTTTCAAACTGATCTTTATATTGCGCGCGAAGATCCATGATAGGTTTCATGTTCACTTCGTTAAATGTGGTTAGCATCGCGGTACTATTTTTCGCTTCCAGTAGGCGTTTTGCTACTGTTTTGCGTAAGCGAGTCATTGGTACGCGTTTTTGAGTGCGCGCCGCCGCTGGTGCTTCTAGTTCTGCGCTGCCTTTCGTTTCTGTCGTTGCTGCGCTGGTTTTAGCCGCGTTAGCAAGGTGAGCATCCACATCTTCACGCGTAATGCGACCACCGACACCGGTGCCTTTTACTTGTGAGACTTCAAGACTGTGCTCAGCCATTAAGCGACGAACCGCTGGGCTTAGCGCATCGTTAGTTTCTTCTGATAACGCAGCCGTATGGCGTTTATCTGGAGAGGCTTCGGTTGACTCAGTCGTGTCTTTGGTCGGTTCGCCCGCCACTGCGCCAGGTTTTAACTTAGCAATCACTTGCTTCGATAATACCGTGGCACCTTCTTGTTCAATGATCGCTTCTAATACGCCATCTTCAGGTGCAGGAACTTCTAAAATGACTTTATCGGTTTCGATTTCCACTAAGATATCGTCACGCGAAACGGCATCACCGGGTTGTTTGTGCCATGTTGCTACCGTTGCATCGGCAACAGATTCTGGTAGGTCTGGAACAAGAATTTCAATGGTCATAATCTGTCTTATCCTTTTGAGCTGATTAATGCTAGCCCGCCCTTTGGCAACCGCTAACACTCAATTATTTTTTGAGTCCGTGGTAAATCAATACCACTGACGAGCATCGCTAAAAAAATGTAATCGCGTTAAAAACTCAAGTTCAATGAATCTTCCACTAACGATTTTTGTTGCTTCAAGTGAACCGACATATAACCGACCGCCGGTGACGCAGAAGCTGGACGGCCTGCATATTTCAAGACCGCACCATCTGGCAATGCAAAGCGGATATTATGTTGACTGCTATACCATGCACCTTGGTTTTGCGGCTCTTCTTGACACCAAACAAAGTCTTCTACATTGGTATATTGTGCGATAGCTTGGCTGACATCCTCATACGGGAATGGGTAAAGCTGCTCGACACGGACAATCGCCACATCATGCTGTTCGTTTTTACGGCGCTGCTCAAGTAAATCAAAATAGACTTTCCCCGAACATAAAACCACACGCTTGACTTGGCTTGCATCAAGTTCATCCACCTCAGGAATCGCCGGTTGGAACGTCCCTTGTGACAGATCTTCGAGGGTTGAAGTACACAATGGATGACGCAGTAGCGATTTCGGTGACATCACGATCAACGGGCGACGCATTGGGCGCACCACTTGACGACGGATCATGTGATACACCTGAGCCGGTGTTGATGGCACCACCACTTGCATATTTTGCTCAGCGCACAGTTGTAAATAACGCTCTAAACGTGCCGATGAGTGCTCAGGACCTTGACCTTCATAACCATGAGGAAGCAAAAGTGTTAAGCCGCATAAACGACCCCATTTTTGCTCACCAGAAGAAATAAACTGATCGACCACCACTTGCGCGCCATTGGCAAAATCACCAAACTGGGCTTCCCAAATGGTTAAGCCACCTGGTTCTGCCGTGGCATAGCCATATTCAAACGCCAATACCGCTTCTTCTGATAACACTGAGTCATACACTTGGAATGGCCCTTGTTTATCATGAATATTCGATAATGGAACATAAGTGCTTGCGTCATCTTGGTTATGTAGCACCGCATGACGATGGAAGAAAGTACCACGGCCAGAATCTTGACCCGAAATACGAATACGCTTGCCATCATCAACAATCGTGGCATAAGCCAAGGTTTCAGCCATGCCCCAATCAATCGCTTTTTCACCATTGGTCATTAATTGGCGATCGTTGTAGAGCTTAGACACTCGACTTTGCAATTGATGACTATCAGGGAACTGGCACACTTTATTAGCCAATTCAATTAAGCGGTCATGGTCAACCTTATTGGCCCACTCTTCATTCCACTCATGGTTGATATAAGGTGCCCAATCAACCGAATGCAATGCCATTGGGCGGAATTCTTTCACCACCACTTCACCGCGATCTAAAGCATCACGATACTCGTTCACCATTTGCGTCGCCGTTTCAAGTTTAATCTCTTTTCGATCGACTAAAACATCAGCATAAAGCTTACGTGGCGTTGGGTGTTTTTTGATTTTTTGATACATCAAAGGCTGAGTCGCGTTTGGCTCATCCGCTTCGTTATGACCATGACGGCGATAACAAACCAGATCAATCACAACATCTCGCTTAAAGGTATTACGGTAATCCAGCGCCACGCGAGTGACAAAGGCTACTGCTTCAGGATCATCGGAATTGACGTGGAAAATCGGTGCCTGCACCATCTTGGCGATATCGGTACAATACATGGTTGAACGCATATCACGCGGATTTGAAGTGGTAAATCCAATTTGGTTATTGACCACGATACGAACCGTACCGCCGACTTGATAACCACGCGCTTGAGACATGTTAAACGTCTCTGCGACCACACCTTGTCCGGCAATAGCCGAATCGCCATGAATGGTGATCGGCAGAACTTTACCGCCATCTTTATCGTTTAAACGATCTTGACGGGCACGGACCGAACCAATGACTACTGGGTTAACAATTTCAAGATGTGATGGATTAAAGGCTAACGCCAAATGCACATCCCCACCAGGGGTGGCAAAATCAGCTGAGAAACCTTGATGATATTTCACATCACCGGTGCCCCATGATTCGCCGTGTTTACCGGCAAACTCATCGAATAAATCTTGTGGCTTTTTACCTAACACGTTAATCAACATGTTCAAGCGGCCACGGTGCGCCATACCAATAACCACTTCGCGCATGCCTTGTGTTCCGGCTTGGCGAACCAATTCTTTGATCATTGGAATAAGAGCATCACCACCTTCTAATGAGAAGCGCTTCGCACCTGGGAATTTTGCGCCTAAATAACGCTCAAGCCCTTCTGCGGCGGTTAACTCATCAAGGAACGTGGTTTTCTCTTCTAGCGTAAAGCTACCTTCACCAATCACAGATTCCAAACGGTCTTGGATCCAGCGTTTTTCTTCTGTGTTGGTGATGTGCATATACTCAGCACCGATTGAACCACAGTAGATTTTATTGAGAGCTTGGAAAATATCTTTAAGTGCCATGGTGTCTTGCCCGACGGCAAAAGACCCCACGTTAAATGACTCATCAAAGTCATCTTGGGAGAGGTTATGGAAAGCAGGATCCAGTTCAGCAACCGATTCACGCTTCCAAATATTGAGAGGATCAAGGTTCGCAGCTTGGTGCCCACGGAAACGGTAAGCATTGATTAACTGAAGAACTTTTACATGTTTTGCATCGACATCAGGATCACTAACTTGGACATTGTAATGCTTTGTTTCTTTCGCGAGTCGTCTGAAGTAATCACGAACACGTGAGTGAGGTTGTTCCTCTTGTGAAGCTTGCGTTGGCAAAGCTTCAAACACACGTTTCCATTCATCACTGACCAGATCCGGATCACTAAGATACAATTCGTAGAGATCTTCTACGTAAGTTGCATTGGCGCCAGCCAAGTGTGAAGACTCGAGCCATGCCTTCATCACGCCGTTGTGCATATTTTCCCTTAACCGTTATGGTTTTTCTATGCTTTGGCCATTCCTAATATTGTGCATTTACTGTAGCCAGTATTTGCCTAATACCAGTGTTGACCTTTGAAATAGTCGGCCCGAAGACCGACTGCAAACTCAATTTTTCAAATAAGTGTTAGACTGAACGATTAATCAACATCGACTTGATATGACCAATCGCTTTAGTCGGATTTAATCCTTTAGGACAAACGTTAACGCAGTTCATGATCTCATGGCAACGGAAAACGCTAAATGCATCGTCAAGATCTGACAAGCGTTCATCTGTTGCGGTATCACGACTGTCAACCAACCAACGATACGCCGCCAATAGACCAGCAGGACCGATAAACTTATCCGGATTCCACCAGAATGATGGGCATGAAGTGGTACAACACGCACACATAATGCAGTCATATAATCCATCAAGATGCGCACGATCTTCTGGTGATTGTAAATGTTCACGCGATGGTGGTAATTCACCATCATTAATCAAAAATGGTTTCACTTTGGCGTAGTTGTCGTAGAACTGCGTCATATCGACAATCAAATCGCGCACCACTGGCAAACCAGGCAATGGGCGAATCACCACTTTACCTTTACCAAGCAGCGCTGACAATGGGGTAATGCAAGCTAAGCCATTCTTACCATTCATATTTAGGCCATCTGAACCACATACACCTTCACGACATGAGCGGCGGAATGATATGCTGGCATCTTGCTCTTTTAACAAAATAAGTGCATCGAGCACCATCATGTCGGAACCTTCTTCCACGTCCAACGTGTAGTCTTTCATGTAAGGTTTATTATCGACATCTGGGTTATAGCGATACAGAGAGAAAATTACGTTCATTGTTCTTTACTCCCTTAGTAAACACGAGCTTTAGGTGGAAAGGCTTCACGCAACACGGGTTGCATGTTGACATCACGTTTGGACATGGCTTCAGTCACCGGATTGTAGATAGAATGGCATAACCAATTGGCATCATCACGATCTGGGAAGTCAAAGCGAGCATGAGCGCCACGACTTTCGGTACGATAGTTCGCTGCCACTGCGGTCGCAAATGCTGTTTCCATCAAATTATCCAACTCTAAACATTCAATACGTTGGGTATTAAACTCGGTTGATTTATCTGACAGGTAAGCATTTTTTAAACGCTCACGGATAAGTTTTAGTTCTTCTAAACCTTTTGCCATTGCATCGCCTTCACGGAATACCGAGAAGTTATTTTGCATACAGCTTTGTAAATCTTTGCGAATTTGGAATGGGTCCTCGCCGCCGGTACTGCTTTCCCAACGATTGTAACGAGCAAGTGAGGCTTGAATATCTTCATCAGTTGCTGGTTTTGCTTCCGCTTGTGCCGCCAATGTTTCGCCCAGATGCAAACCGGTTGCACGGCCAAATACCACTAAATCAAGCAGTGAGTTTCCGCCTAAACGGTTGGCGCCATGCACCGAAACTGAAGCTATTTCACCACAAGCAAATAAGCCTTGAACTTCGCTATCGCTGCCATCAGCATTTTGCTTAATAGCTTGACCCGATACCTGAGTTGGAACGCCACCCATCATATAATGACAAGTTGGAATAACAGGGATAGGCTCTTTCACTGGATCAACGTGAGCAAAAGTACGAGAAAGCTCTAAAATACCCGGCAGGCGAGCATCCAAAACCTCTTTACCTAAGTGATCAAGTTTCAATTTAATATGAGGCCCCCAAGGACCTTCACAGCCACGGCCTTCACGAATTTCAATCATCATGGAACGCGCGACCACATCACGGCCGGCTAAATCTTTGGCATTAGGTGCATAACGCTCCATAAAGCGTTCGCCATCTTTATTAAGCAGATAACCCCCTTCACCACGACACCCTTCAGTCACTAGCACGCCAGCGCCAGCAATACCGGTTGGGTGGAATTGCCACATTTCGATATCTTGCATCGGAACGCCCGCGCGCAGCGCCATACCCACACCATCTCCGGTATTGATATGCGCATTGGTGGTCGATTGATAAATACGGCCGGCGCCGCCAGTGGCTAAAATAGTCGCCTTAGCTTTAAAATAGCAAATCTCGCCAGTTTCCATGCAAAGCGCGGTGGTCCCTAAAACGGCACCATCTTCATTTTTTACTAAATCCAGCGCATACCACTCAGAAAAGATAGTGGTCTTGTGTTTAATATTTTGCTGATAAAGGGTGTGCAATAAAGCGTGACCAGTACGGTCAGCGGCAGCGGCAGTACGAGCCGCTTGCTCACCACCAAAATCTTTTGATTGACCACCAAATGGGCGTTGATAAATCGAACCATCTTCAAAACGAGAGAAAGGCAAGCCCATTTTCTCTAATTCGATAACCGACTCAGGACCATTTTTACACATGTACTCAATCGCATTTTGATCACCAATGTAATCCGACCCTTTAACGGTATCGTACATGTGCCATTGCCAATCATCTTGATGCGAGTTACCCAATGCAACGGTAATGCCGCCTTGAGCAGAGACCGTATGAGAACGAGTTGGGAATACTTTTGATAGCAAGGCACATGATAGGCCTTGCTCTGAAATTTGTAAGGCAGCGCGCATACCCGCACCACCTGCGCCAATGACAACGGCATCGAATTCACGAACAGGAATAGACACTTAGACACCCCACAAAATAAATAGGCCAGAGAAGAAATACGCTGATAATGCAACAATCACTGCAAATTGAACCAGTGCGCGCAGTTTAGCGGGTTTAATATAATCGGTGATCACTTGCCATAAACCAATCCAAGCGTGAACCAGGATGGCCACCAAGGCGATCATGGTAAAAACTTTGGTAAAGGTTCCGCTAAAAAATGCAGTCCAGCTGAGGTAATTAATGTCGCCGCCAAAGGCAATAGAGCACACCATATACAAGGTATACAGTGTCAGTAGGATGCCGGAAGCGCGAATTAATAAATAATCGTGAACGCCATTGCGCCCAACAGAAGAAATCGATTTTACCATACTAAGATCCCCACCAGAATTGATAACACAGCGGCAACCGCCATCACAGCTTTGGCACTTAATGCACCACTTTCAAGTTCTTCAAAATATTTCATATCCATAAGCAAGTGACGAATACCACCCGCGATATGATACCCCAAGGCGGTTAAAATGCCCCAGAGAATGAACTTGACGAAAAAACCGTCGACTAAATTTGCCGCTTGGTTAAAACCTGCGGGAGAGGATAGGGAAATAGCAAGTAGCCACAATAAAATGCCCACCGCAACAAACATAATCACACCAGATACACGGTGTAAAATAGACGCTATCGCAGTTATCGGGAAGTGTATGGTTTGTAAATCAAGGTTTACTGGTCTGGATTTTTTTTCTTTCACGGTTTTGCTCACTCAGCTCCATCTAGAGCATTTATAGTTATCGACATAGATCAATTAATTGCCTTTTGCAGCATTTTATTAACAATTAATTCGGATGGGCACCCAAAACTCCCATCAAACTCTCGTTAACATCTGTTATCACTTATCAAGAAATAGCCTCTAACCCCTGATAATATAAGGCACTAACTAAAATTTTCAATTGCACTATACGACTGGTAACACATAATTTCAATTCTTGTAACAAAATATGCTACGTAGAACATATTTTTAACTTTTTCCATGTGAAAAATGAACACTAACACACAGATTCGAGCAGAAAAATTGACTTTAACCGCGAATCTAAGTACAAAAACCACACACACAAAATCCCGGATGGATAATAATAAACAAGGAGAATGTCATGGCGGATAAGAAAGCTACCCTTCATATTGAAGGTCAAGCACCTATTGAACTCCCAATATTAACTGGAACAGAAGGTCCAGATGTTATTGATGTACGAAAATTAGGTGCCAGTGGTTATTTCACTTTCGACCCAGGTTTTCTTGCTACAGCATCGTGTGAATCTCAAATCACGTATATTGATGGTGGCAAAGGGATCCTTTTGCATCGCGGTTACCCTATTGATCAGTTGGCTAATAATGCTGATTATTTAGAAGTTTGTTATATTCTAATTTATGGCGAAGCACCTACTCGCACAGAGTACGAAAAATTCAAAAAAATCGTATCGAATCACACTATGGTGCATGAGCAAATTTCCAGCTTCTTCCACGGCTTCCGTCGTGATGCGCATCCAATGGCAGTGATGTGTGGTGTCGTTGGCGCTTTAGCTGCTTTCTACCATGATGCGTTAGATATCAACAATGAAAAACATCGTGAAATCACCGCATTCCGTTTACTGTCTAAAATGCCAACCCTTGCATCGATGTGTTACAAATATTCGATGGGTCAACCATTCATTTATCCACGTAACGATTTAGATTATGCGGGTAATTTCTTACACATGATGTTTGCTAATCCTTGTGAAGAATATGTGGTTAATCCTGTGGTTTCACGTGCTATGGATAAAATATTCACTTTGCATGCCGATCACGAACAAAATGCTTCTACCTCAACGGTTCGTCTGGCCGGTTCTTCTGGTGCGAATCCATTTGCTTGTATTGCAGCGGGTATTGCATCACTTTGGGGACCCGCTCACGGAGGTGCTAACGAAGCCTGTTTGAAGATGCTAGAAGAGATTGGTAGTGTCGATAAAATTGAAGAGTATGTCGCAAAAGCGAAAGATAAAGATGACCCGTTCCGTTTAATGGGCTTTGGTCACCGTGTTTACAAAAACCACGATCCTCGCGCCACGGTTATGCGTCAAGCGTGTCATGATGTATTGCAAGAACTCAACATTGAAGATCCACTGCTTGATGTCGCGATGGAATTAGAACGCATTGCGCTTTCAGACCCATATTTCATTGAGAAAAAACTGTACCCTAATGTCGATTTCTATTCAGGTATCATCTTGAAAGCGATCGGAATTCCGGTCTCAATGTTCACCGTTATCTTTGCAATTTCTCGTACTATTGGTTGGATTGCTCACTGGAATGAAATGCACGATGACCCAAGCAATCGTATTGGTCGCCCTCGTCAGCTTTATACTGGCCAGCACCAACGTGATTTTAAACCTCTGCATGAAAGAGAGTAATGCCGATTGCTAGTTGCTAGTTGCTAGTTGCTAGTTGCTAGTTGCTAGAAAATATAAACCTAAAAAAAGCGAACCACTTGATAATGTCGAAGTGATTCGCTTTTTTGTTTTATGGTGAATTAACCCTCAACCCAATCCCACTTAACATTTGATCAATGTTGATCGATTATAAAACTATTAGGATTAAACCGGATTATCGATATCAATAAACTCGACATTTAAGCCATGATTTTCAGCTAACCACTCCCCTAGCGCCTTTACGCCGTATCGTTCGGTGGCATGGTGTCCGGCTGCAAAATAATCAATACCTAATTCGCGCGCAATATAAGTGGTTCGCTCTGAGATCTCGCCCGAAATAAACGCATCTAACCCCTGCTGCGCGGCTAACTCTAAGTAATCTTGCCCGCCACCAGTACACCAACCAATGGTTTTAATTTTTTTGTTGGCCGGCCCCTGCTCTGAGACAATATGCAATGGCGCACGATTAAGCACTGTGGTGATTTTTTGTTTCAACTCATTCGCGCTTAAAGCAATCTCAAACTCACCATACATAGCAACAGACTGTGGATGACCTTCCAGCCCTCCTAATGTGTTTATACTCAATAGGGAGGCTAATTGGGCGTTATTACCTAACTGTGGATGAATATCGAGCGGAAGATGGTAGGCATATAAATTAATATCGTGTTTGATCAAGCTGCGAATGCGCGCCCCTTTCATGCCACGGATCGCCTCTGCTTCTCCTTTCCAAAAATAGCCATGATGAACCAGAATGGCATCGGCATTTTTTTCGATCGCCATATCAATCAAGGCTTGTGAAGCGGTCACGCCGGTAATGATAGTCGAGACTTGGGGCTTACCTTCCACTTGCAATCCGTTCGGACAATAGTCTTTTATCAACTGCGGTGATAAAGTTTGATTTAATAGCTGCTCTAATTCTAAGTTATTCATAGTTTCTCAATAGGTCGTAGTTTCTCGATAAATCATTACTTATTAGTAAATAATAGCAAGATTTGCCTTAATTAAGTACGGTAATGACTCATACCAATCAAAGAAATGAGATCTTCAAATAGTGACCACGATTGGTATAAATATTGACGCAAGGATGCATAATGCCAGTGACAAAAAACAATAACATTAATTACAGCCAGCAACAGGTGTTCTTTAACCAAATCAGTGATTGGATTGCACGTCATCCTCCAATTATGCAACCCGATGGTCACACCCTCGCAGCGCTGCCTTTTATTGCTGAACAACGCACAATTTCGCTTCCCTATTCAGGTAATGCTCGTCTTGGATTTTGGTATCAACATTTATGTTTACAGCACTTTCAATCTCACCCTGACTATCATGTTGTGGCAGAAGAAATACAGCTAAATCAAAACGGGCGAACCATTGGCGCAATAGACTTTATTCTTGAGCATATACCGAGCAAAACGGTTGAGCATTGGGAAGTGGCGAGCAAATTTTATTTATTATTTGATGGTCTTTGGTATGGGCCCAATAGCCAAGATAGGTTAGATTTAAAGTTAAACCACATGTTGACCCACCAGCTTCAGATGTCACAACACCCCTCATTTAAAGCGCATCACGGCAAATTTAATGCCCCTCAATTTGATCACATAAAGCCCAAGCTTTTATTACAAGGACGCTTATATACTAATCCTTTTCTCGCCCAAACAATTCCCACGACCTGTTTAGGTCATGACATCGATGCGAGTCAAATTAACGGCCATTGGTGTTTTTATCATCAACGGGATTTAATCCATGAATCGTTATATGTGTTAAAAAAAGGACAATGGTTAACGGGTAAGGATAGAGAGAGTGAATTGTTACAGCAAACAAACGATCAATTTGTCCATTGCCAATCTGAGTCAGGTCGATTTTGGTTTGTTTTGCCCGATACTTGGCCGCATGGTTAATACTCATTTCAAGTTCATAGCGTGCGTTATATAAAAAAGCTCGATACTTTAATCAGTATCGAGCTTTTATTTTTCGGCTCCCGAGCGAAGTATCCTCAGCTCTTGGCCTTAATTTTCGTCTCTACAAACCAGCGTTTTTAAACACTTGATTAACGATTTCTTGTGCTTGTTGCTCAATCAAGGCTAAGTGATCTTTGCCTTTAAAGCTTTCGCAGTAGATTTTATAAATATCTTCTGTGCCTGATGGACGAGCGGCAAACCAACCATTTTCAGTGGTCACTTTTAAACCGCCAATTGCAGCGCCGTTACCTTGAGCGTGAGTTAAGCGTGCGGTGATGGTTTCGCCAGCCAACTCATTAGCACTGACCATTTCAGCCGACATACTTTTTAATACGTCTTTTTGCGCCACATTAGCAACCGCTTGAATACGGTTATAAGCCGAAGCGCCGTGTTTCGCTGCCAGTTGGTTGTAATATTGCTGTGGATTCATACCGGTCACTGCGGTGATCTCGGCCGCAAGGAGACATAAAATAATGCCGTCTTTATCGGTTGACCACGGGGTGCCATCTTTACGCAAGAAGGATGCCCCTGCACTTTCTTCGCCGCCAAAACCAAAACGACCTTCATAAAGACCATCCACAAACCATTTAAAGCCAACCGGTACTTCGCACAATGTCCGGCCAAGATCGGCCACAACGCGATCAATAATCGCACTCGACACTAACGTTTTACCGACTTGTACTTCTGTGCCCCAGCCTTCACGATGACGGAATAGATAATCAATACAAACGGCTAAGTAATGGTTTGGATCCATAAGACCTTCCGGCGTCACAATGCCGTGGCGATCATAATCTGGGTCGTTACCAAAGGCGAGATCATAGTCATCTTTTAACGACAACAAGCTTGCCATTGCATAAGGGGATGAACAATCCATGCGGATCACACCATCTTTATCGAGCGTCATAAACTGGAATGAAGGATCCACGGTTTGATTTACTAAGGTCATATCCAGTTGATAGGTTTGCGCAATCCGGCGCCAATATTCAATCCCGGCCCCGCCGAGTGGATCGATACCAATTTTTAGGCCGGATTTTTGAATTGCGCCCATATCAACCACATTCACTAAATCATCAATGTACGGTTGCACTAAATCTTTTGCTGTAATATTGGCGGCGTTGCTGGTTAAATCAATGCGCTTAACCCCTTGCAAATCATTGGCAATATATTGATTAGCGTCATCTTCAATTCGTTGGGTAATTTCGCCTTCTGCCGGTCCACCGTGACTTGGGTTGTATTTGATACCACCGTCTTGTGGCGGATTATGAGAAGGGGTAATAACAATGCCGTCCGCTTTATCCGTATGGGCTAAGTTATGCGTTAGAATGGCATGAGAAATACCCGGTGTTGGGGTAAAGCCGTTATCAGCCTGAACAATAACCTGAACATCATTAGCAGCTAAAACTTCCAACAGTGTACGACATGCAGGCTCTGATAACGCATGAGTATCTTTACCGACAAATAAAGGCCCTGTGACACCGGCGCGATTACGCTCATCCACCACGGCTTGTGCAATCGCAAGAATATGTGTTTGATTGAAGGTCGATTTTAGTGACGTGCCACGATGACCAGAAGTACCAAATTGCACCCGGTGGGCATTATTATCTGCTTGCGGCTTAATCTCGTAATAATCACTGACTAAGGCTGGAATATTAATCAAATCTTCAGGTAAAGTTTTAGTCCCTGCTCTAGGATGAATCGCCATAAAATAACCCTTCAAAAAATTACATACAAAAAAACCCCATAATACGTCATTAGCAATATTATGAGGTTTCTAGAAATATTAGTGCCCACTTTACATTAAATCGCGTTACACACTTTTTCAATCAAGTCGGCTTGGAAGCCCATATGAGTCATAAGCTGCTGCACCATTTGACGCTTACGATTGGTGTTATTATTGGTAATAACCCAAAATGGTGTAGTCGGAATTGAGCGAGGCTTAGTCGTTTTACCGCTTTCTAATAGGGTTTGTTCGTTATCAGCAAAGTAAACGCGTGTACGACCTTTGACTTTCGCAGCTTCTGCAAAACCCGCTTTTTCAATATGGTAAAGCGACGATAAGATCAACATAAAACGATCGATCGCTTTATCTTTGCTGGCAAACTCATCAGAGATAAGTACCGAGCGCATTGCTTTAACTTTATCCACGGCTTGTGTCGCGATTGGGGTCTTTTCTTTGTTATCGCTTACTGTGGTTTTTTTAGCTACAACAACTTGTGATCCTTGCTGATCACCGATCAAAAGTCGACGTAAAATATCCGAGGCATTTTCACCAATATGTTGGGTTTGACTCGCAATATAACGATACAGTTCTTCATCTATTTCAATGGTTTTCATGTGCTTTTCACAATCTCAATCAATTAACTCTGGCGCGATTATACCCTTATCTAGATTGATTCTCTATGCCAATTCAAGTGACAGCGAAAGAAAAAAGATCGAATAGATCACTGTCTGTTCGAATATGTAGATTGAGAGCCTGATCTTTATACAAACTCCCAATCCAACATTTTATTGTTTAATAGGCTTTAGAACCTAATATATGTTTATCATCCGGAGACGGTTTACCATATTGAGAGTCTTTGGCATGATTTCATTTGATTGACTAAATAAGCAAAATTTTGACCGCCGATGCGTGGCAATGAAGGTTTCACCCCAACCCCGTTCGGTCCATGACACGCATGCAAGCCGGAACATTGGCGTCCATTTTACCGGTGTAAGCAATTTTTTCACCTAACTGCATATCACCCGGCCATTTATCCCCACGCCATTGCAACTTAAAGGTATCGGCTGCAGGTACCGAAGAATAATGCTTAACCACTTGATCAATTTGTTGATCTGAAATTTGATATATGAACGCATCCATAAAGGTCGTATGACGTTTTTTGTCACGAAATTTTTCAATCTGCTCGCGTAAATAGCTTTGAGACTGCCCCCATAAATTAGGAATATGATCCAAAGTGGATACCCCTGTCACCCCATGGCAGGTAGAACAAAACGCTACTACACTTTCTTTTTCTTTCAGTAGCGTGGTTGCCGAAGCAAAGAGAGGTAACAGCAAGAATGTCGTTGCTATTAGTTTTGTTCGCATATAACTTCCTATTAATTGAGTTAAGTCTTACTGCTTATTTATCATTATTTTAGTTAAGGCTTTTCAATTTTTCACAATCCAATGCACTATTCTTTATTCAATACAGCATTAATAACAGACACATTTGTTAACGATTCTAACTATTAGCAACAAAAACAAAACATTATATTGTGCAAGTTAGGTTATGATCGTGTTTTTTCGTTCTCTTTATAGGTCAAGTGTCCATGTCTCATCCCTCGTATCCTTTACTGCATCACACCGTTGAAGGACAAGGTCCGTTTATTCTTCTTATCCATGGCTTATTTGGCAGTGCGGATAACCTCGGAGTGTTAGCGCGAAATTTACGCCTCGATCACACCGTCATCAATGTCGATTTACGCAATCATGGCCGCTCTTTTCATTGCGATAGCATGAATTATGAGGCAATGGCTAAGGATCTCATTCAATTACTCAATCATCTTAACGTCGATAGTTTGGCGGTGGTTGGGCACTCAATGGGCGGAAAAGCTGCGATGAAACTGGCCAGCATGATCCCCGATAACATTCATCATCTTGCGGTGTTAGATATGGCGCCGGTTGCCTACCAACAACGTCGCCACGACAATGTATTGGCCGGCTTACAGGCCGTCGTCGATAATCCACCTACCAATCGACAACAAGCGCTGGCGATAATGGAGGAACATATTGAAATAGAAGGGGTTCGACAGTTTCTAGCTAAGTCGTTATTTCATCCTAAACCTGATCAAAATAGCGATAATCACCTGCAGTGGCGCTTCAATCTCAAAGCCTTAAGTGATCAATATGATCATATTCAAGCATGGTCAGACATCGCTCCTTTCAATAATCCAACGCTATTTTTAAAAGGTGCCGATTCCGATTATATTGGGATTGAACATCAAGCTCAGATCCAAGCGCAATTTCCACACAGTAAAGCGCATATCATTAACAATACCGGACATTGGTTACACGCAGAAAAGCCAACTGAAGTATTACGCTCATTGCGTCGCTTTATAACAAAATAACAAATTAGATAATTAAGTGAGATTTAGACGCATAGTGATCGCCTCTCAGATTAACTTTACTGGCTAACAATGATATAGTCGCAACATAAATAAGAACGGTGGTGTTAACCATGCTTTATGATCATATCGATACTATCGAATCACTTGGATTAGATTTCTTTTTTGCCGCACTCTTTTTATTGATTGGGCTGGCGATTAAAGATGTACTAAAACAAGGTAATGTTCCAGTATTTGGACGCCGGATTGTATGGTTAGTTCTCTTTCTTGGCTGTTTCGGTTTTGTGGTTAAAGGCCTGATACAAATTAGCTGGGAAGGCACGGGACTCGGTTAATTCCACTTTTTTAATCTTAATTCGTATTTTCAATTTGATAGCTACCGGCGTTTTCCGGTAATGATAGATAGGTAATATTCTATGGCAAGTGTAGGACTCTTCTTTGGCAGTGATACAGGTAATACTGAAGCGGTTGCTAAAATGATTCAAAAAGAACTGGGCAAACAACTGGTTCATGTTCAAGACATCGCTAAAAGCAGCAAAGAAGATATTGATAACTTCGATCTATTACTGCTAGGTATTCCGACTTGGTATTACGGTGAGTCTCAATGTGATTGGGATGATTTTTTCCCAGAACTTGAAGGCATCGATTTCTCAACTAAGCTCGTGGCTATTTTTGGTTGTGGCGACCAAGAAGATTATGCAGAGTATTTCTGTGATGCGATGGGTACCGTGCGTGATATCGTCGAAGCTAAAGCCGGCACTATCATTGGTTACTGGCCAACCGAAGGTTACGAATTTGAAGCATCAAAAGCATTAGTTGATGATAATAACTTCATTGGTTTATGTATTGATGAAGATCGCCAACCAGAACTAACCGATACTCGAGTAAAAGCTTGGTCTAAGCAGATTTATGATGAGATGTGTCTTGCAGAGCTTGCTGACTAAAAATCATAAAAATGGCGCCTCACACTCTGAGGCGTTTTTTTTAGTATTTCTGAGTCTCTCTACATAATTACAACATAATGCTTAACTCTTTGTAGTAGGTAGTTTATTGTTAATACGACTCACAGGTATACTCAAGAAATAAGCAGAATTACACAGGAAAGTAGAATGTCAGATAATAACCAAGCACTAAAGGAAGCAGGTCTTAAAGTCACTTTACCTCGTTTAAAGATCCTCGAGTTATTGCAAAGACCAGACTGCCAACATATTAGCGCTGAAGATTTATATAAAAGACTGATCGATCTAGGTGAAGAAATTGGCCTTGCTACCGTCTACCGTGTATTAAACCAATTTGATGATGCAGGCATTGTGACCCGCCATCATTTTGAAGGCGGAAAATCTGTTTTTGAATTATCCACTCAACATCACCATGACCATCTCGTTTGTCTAGATTGTGGTGAGGTAATTGAGTTTTCGGATGATTTGATCGAAGAGCGTCAAAAAGAAATTGCCGCGCTTTATAATGTCGAACTAACCAACCACAGCCTTTACCTTTACGGTCGCTGTGCAAGTGGTAGCTGTAAAGGCGATGCTAACGCGCATAAAGCACGTAAATAAGCCTTTTCACTCTCTACTCACCAAAAAGTATACATCTAAAAAATGCACCTAATCAATTAGGTGCATTTTTTTATATCAAATTTTCATCCCTAAAAACAAGTCGAGGCAGCAATTAGCCACCTCGATTTTTGCAAGCTACTAGACCAAGCTATTAAGCTTAGCAACTACATTTAGTTACTTTCTATTTTTGCCCAAGTGTCACGTAAACCAACAGTGCGGTTAAACACCAATTGGTTTGCGGTCGAATCTTTGGCATCAATACAGAAGTAACCGGTACGCTCAAATTGGAACCCTTTACCGGCTTCCGCTTGTGTTAAGCTTGGCTCAACAAATGCTTTTTTAACCACTAATGATTCAGGGTTAATTACCGCGGTAAAATCTTCTTCTGCAGCTGGATTTGGCACGGTAAATAGACGATCGTATAAACGAACATCTGCCGCTACGCCTTTATCGGCAGAAACCCAATGGATCACGCCTTTCACTTTACGACCATCAGCTGGATTTTTACCTAGCGTGTCAGGATCATAAGAACAGAAGATAGTGGTGATATTACCTGCGCTGTCTTTTTCAATACGGTTCGCTTGAATAACATAAGCGCCACGCAAGCGTACTTCTTTACCCAATACTAAACGTTTGTATTTCTTATTGGCTTCTTCACGGAAATCGTCTGCTTCAATCCAAAGCTCACGCGTAAATGGGACTTCACGAGTGCCCATTTCAGGTTTGTTTGGATGATTAGAAATGGTTAAGGTTTCTTCAGATCCCACGTTCTCGATAATCACTTTAACCGGATCAAGCACCGCCATTGCGCGAGGTGCATTTTCGTTTAAGTCTTCACGAATACACGCTTCAAGTGACCCAAACTCGATCATATTATCTTGCTTGGTGACACCAATGCGCGAGCAAAATTCGCGGATAGAGTTAGGAGTAAAGCCGCGTCGACGCAAGCCTGAAATGGTTGGCATACGTGGGTCATCCCAACCATTAACCAAGTTTTCAGTTACCAGTTGGCTCAACTTACGCTTAGACATCACGGTATATTCAAGATTTAAACGGCTAAACTCATATTGATGTGGACGCGCGTCAATCGTGATATTGTCGAGCACCCAGTCGTATAATCGACGGTTGTCTTGGAATTCAAGCGTACAAACCGAGTGAGTGATACCTTCCAACGCATCCGAAATACAATGAGTAAAATCGTACATTGGGTAAATGCACCATTTGTCACCCGTTTGATGATGTTCAATAAAGCGCACACGGTAAATAACCGGATCGCGCATCACGATAAACGATGACGCCATATCGATTTTAGCACGTAAACATGCCTTGCCTTCTTCAAAGCCACCGGCACGCATTTTTTCAAATAATGCTAGGTTTTCTTCCACACTACGTTCACGGTATGGGCTGTTTTTGCCAGCTTCTTTCAAGCTACCGCGATACTCACGCATTTCATCCGCAGAGAGTTCATCAACATAAGCTAAGCCTTTCTTGATAAGCTCTATCGCATAACCATACAAGGCATCAAAATAATTAGAAGAATAGCAAATCTCACCATCCCAATTAAAACCTAACCAATTAACATCAGTTTTAATAGAATCAACGTATTCGATGTCTTCTTTGGCAGGGTTAGTATCATCAAAGCGAAGGTTACACTGCCCCTGATAATCCTGAGCTAAACCAAAGTTCAAGCAGATGGATTTAGCATGGCCTATATGTAAGTAGCCATTTGGTTCAGGTGGGAAACGAGTATGGATCCCTGTGTGTTTGCCATCGGCTAAATCCTTATCAATAATTTGACGGATAAAATTAGATGGACGTGCCTCGACTTCACTCATCGACAGTACCTCGGTAAAAATAATAGAGTGGTTTTTAATAGGGACTAATGATCCACAATTCTGCGCCGTTACACAACAACAACCGTCATTTTCTTTGCAAATCCCATCAATTTAAATCCAAGTTGCTATTTTATCGCCAATTCAGAACGCCCTATCGATTTCAGGTATAAAAAAAGCCCCGAACTTCGGGGCTTCAATCAAGTTTTCGTTTTAGTTGAAACTATGGAAGGATAACATCTGATAGGTCATCAGAAGCTGGAACTTCTTTCATTTCGCCGGCTACGATTTCAGCTAGTGGGCCAAGGATAACTTGAAGATTGTTCTCACCAAGTTTTACCACACCCTTCGCGCCAAGTTTCTTAAGCACAGCTTCGTTAACGATAGAGCGATCTTTTAGCGTTAAACGTAGACGAGTAATACAAGCATCGATAGTTGTCACGTTTTCATGACCACCAAGCGCTTTTAGGTATTGACGAGCAACATCGCCTTTTCCTTTGCTTGCACCAGGTTTGCTTTCTACTTCAACTTCTTCGTCTTCACGACCAGGCGTTTTCATATCGAAAACACGGATTAGGAAGCTGAATGTGAAGAAGTATAGCGCACCAAAACATAGGCCAATAACAAGTAGAGTCCAAGGTTTGGTTGCTAAGCCCCAGTTCAATACGAAGTCGATAAGACCGGCTGAGAAACCAAAGCCATGTAATGTGCCAAACATGTTAGCAACAACAAGAGACAGACCAGTAAATACCGCGTGAACAGCGTATAGACCCGGAGCTAGGAACATGAACATAAATTCTAGAGGTTCTGTAATACCAGTTAGGAAAGAACAGAATGCTACTGAGAACAATGCACCAGCAACTTGGCTACGACGCTCTGTTGGAGCGGCAAGGTACATAGCAAACGCACCAGCAGGAAGACCAAACATCATGATTGGGAAGAAACCATTCATGAATACCCCAGCAGATTTATCGCCACCGAAGTAACGGTTCAAATCACCGGTTTTAATCGTATCAGTCACAGTGTTCACAACTGCAGTAATATGAGGAGTAACAGAGTTAGCAAAATCAAACGTATGCTCTTGACCAACAACTAATGTTTTAGCAATCGCTGGGTCAACACATAATTGGTGAATATTCGAGAATGCACCAACGCCTGTTACCATGATTTCTTGACATGAACCCATGCCGAACCAGAAGTAAGAGTTAAGCACATGGTGTAGACCAACAGGAATTAATGCACGGTTTAATGTACCGTAAATAAATTGACCGACTGCACCAGAAGTAGAAATACCGTGTGCTAGTGCGTCAAGACCGTTTTGAACCACAGGCCAGATCACACCGAAAATAGCACCAGCAACTAGAGCCACAAGACCAGCCATGATAGGCACTAAACGACGACCAGAGAAGAAAGCTAACCACTCAGGTAAACGCGTTTTATGGAACGCATTATAACAGTGACCTGCGATGATACCGGCAAAAATACCGCCAAAGAATGACATATCGATAGTTGAATCGATATTTTGAGCTGTCGCGGTAATAACAAAATAAGCAACTGCACCAGCAAGACCAGCAGCACCAGCCCCATCTTTCGATAAACCAATCGCGATACCTAAACCAAATAGTAAAGGTAACTGACTAAAGATTGCATTACCAGCAGATGCCATAAATGCGATATCCAATATATCAGGTTGACCTAAACGTAATAACAACGCTGCAACAGGTAGTGTTGCAATAGGTAGCATTAGTGCTTTACCTAATCTTTGTGCGTATCCCAGAATATTCATTGAATTCCCCCCTAAGGATTTTGTATGAACTTCAAAACTTATTTTTATTAAAAAATTTAGTACAGCGACAGTCTATGTGATTAATTTTAGCCCGCAAATTAAAACCTCATTATTTGTGATCTCAATCAAGAGTTATTTGTCTGATCGCAGCTAATTACGCCAATTTTAGCATCTTGGGACTAGATAGTTTTGAAAACTTATTTTATCATTCGAATTAATGGTTTTTTTCCTTTAACATGAATTCATTCTAAATGGCTATATAAAGGTTCTTGCTTGCTTAACCTATAGTCTCTGAATTTGACGTGTATCAGCTTTAATACGGTTGCTTTGCCTCGCAAACTTGCTGTTTAATCGTGTGAATCAACACAGTTAGCTGTTTTTAGACTGCCAAACACGCCAAGTTAAACGATAATGTTATAAGTCTATTTTATACTCACATTTGTTGCTCTGCTTTGAAAAAGTATAACGATAACTAACCAAAGCCGACAACCATCAAGATTTTAAATAAATTAGAAGGGTGCTCCCTATGTATGCGCTGCTTAATGCAAAAATTTACACCGGACATGATGTGCTTACCCAGCACGCTGTATTGGTTGATGCGGGTAAAATTCATGCTGTAATTAAAGCAGAAGATTTACCACAAGGTATTGAAACCAAGGATTTACAAGGCGATATTCTTTGCCCTGGCTTTATTGATTTGCAACTTAATGGTTGTGGAGGGGTGATGTTTAATGACCTGATCTCGGTTGATACCATGCAAACTATGCATCAAGCCAACTTAAAATCAGGTTGTACCAGCTACTTACCGACTTTGATCACTTCTTCAGATGAAGATATGCACCAAGCACTTAAAGCCGGTCGTGAATATCTTGCTAAATACCAACACCAGGTTCTCGGATTACACCTTGAAGGCCCGTTCCTCAATGTATTAAAGAAAGGTATTCACCGTCCTGATTTTATTCGTAAGTCAGACGATGATATGATTGCTGCTATCTGTAATAACAGCGATGTGGTTGCCAAGGTAACTTTAGCGCCAGAGCAAAATAATCCTGAGCATATTCGACGCTTACGTGACGCGGGTATTGTGGTTTCAATCGGCCATACCAATGCAACCTATTCTGAAGCACGTGAAGGTTTTGCCAACGGCATCAGTTTTGCTACTCATCTATTTAATGCGATGACGCCAATGGTGGGTCGCGAACCGGGTGTAGTGGGCGCGATTTATGATACCCCTGAGGTGTATGCTGGTATTATTGCAGATGGTTTCCATGTTGATTACGCTAACATCCGAATCGCTCACAAAGTAAAAGGCGATAAGCTCATATTAGTGACCGATGCCACAGCTCCAGCAGGTGCTGTAATGGATCACTTTATTTTTGTCGGTAAGAAAGTATATTACCGAGATGGCAAGTGTGTTGATGAAAACGGCACATTAGGTGGATCAGCTTTAACCATGATAGAAGCCGTACAAAACACGGTGGAACATGTAGGCATCGCTTTAGACGAAGCTTTACGTATGGCAACGCTTTATCCTGCGCGCGCAATCGGCGCAGATGATAAACTTGGTCAAGTTAAACAAGGACTGGTGGCAAACCTAACCGTGTTTGACCGTAACTTCAAAGTTAAGGCGACAATAGTTAACGGACAATACGAGCAGACATAGCATGAATGGCGGACAAATTGGTAATGTAGATTTAGTAAAGCAACTTAATAGCGCGGCGGTTTATCGTTTAATCGATCAACAGGGTCCTATCTCTAGGATCCAAGTCGCGGATGTTAGCCAACTTGCCCCCGCCAGTGTGACTAAAATCACTCGCCAATTAATTGAGCGAGGATTAATTAAAGAAGTGGCACAACAAGCTTCCACCGGAGGCCGACGTGCGATTTCTTTAACCACAGAAACCGCTCCCTTTCATTCAATCGCAATCCGTCTAGGTCGTGATTATATTCAATTCAGCTTATATGATTTAAGCGGATTTGAACTTGCCAAGCACCACGCCGTTTTCAAATATGATAATCAACACGATCTTCTCGATGGTGTGGTTCGTTATACCCATCACTTCATTGAACAAAATAAAGATTCGATTAAACAGTTGATCGCGATTGGTCTTATCCTTCCCGGCTTAGTGAACCCAGAAACTGGCGTGGTTGAATACATGCCGAACACCGAGATTGATAATCTTTCTCTTGGTAACTTACTCAGTGAAACCTTTGGTGTAAAAGCCTTCGTAGGTAATGATATTCGCGGTTTAGCCTTAGCTGAGCATTATTTTGGTGCCAGTAAAGATTGCTTAGATTCTATTTTAGTCAGTGTCTATCGTGGTGCGGGCGCGGGTATCATTGTTAATGGCCAAGTGTTCCTTGGGACCAATCGCAATGTTGGCGAGATAGGTCATATTCAAATTGAATCTTTAGGCGAACAATGCCAATGCGGTAATTTTGGCTGTTTAGAAACCGTGGCGGCGAATCCTGCCATTATTGCTCATATTCAATCACGTCTCGATCAAGGTTACCCTTCATCGCTGCAAAATATACACCCGCTCGATATGACTGCAATTTGCGAACATGCGAATCGTGGTGATGAATTAGCCACCCAAGCATTAACTCGTGTAGGCAACCATTTAGGAAAAGCTATTGCGATGACGGTTAACTTATTTAACCCACAAAAAATCATCATTGCTGGTGAAATTGTTAAAGCCAAAGAAATCATCTTTCATGCGATTGAACGCAACATACAAAATCATTCATTAAAGACTTTTCATCAAAATCTACCTATTGTCGAATCTCAATTATACACCCAACCAACCATGGGTGCTTTTGCCATGATCAAACGCGCTATGCTCAATGGGGTGTTATTGCAAAAACTGTTAGAAAATTAACAATATAAAGTGCACGCTCTAATAGATTTTAGAGCGTATTCATGTTGCTGTCATATTAGCAATATATGTTCTGATTTTGCCCTATACCAATCATAGTGATCCGCTAATGATTACGATTGGTATTTTCACCACGCGGATAAATATGGATATTGTTCTTATCGTTACGGCATTCGTAGCCGGTTTTATCGCATTACGAGTTAACCTCCCACCCCTTGTTGGCTTTTTGATTGCCGGTTTTGTGTTGCAATACTATGGCATTCAAACCAGTTCCACATTGGATACACTGTCTAATCTCGGCGTCACCTTACTGCTATTTACTATCGGTCTAAAACTCGATGTCAAAGTCTTGCTCAATAAAGAAGTATGGGCCAGTGCGTCGGTGCATAATATTGCCTCGACTTTATTTTTTACCCTCGCGTTAATTGGGTTAAAAACCGTCGGCATTACCCTCTTATCTGATATTCAATTACCACAGTTATTGTTACTTGCCTTTGCTTTATCCTTCTCTAGTACTGTTTTTGCGATTAAAAGCCTAGAAGAAAAAGGCGCAATGAACTCAACTTATGCCATGATCTCGATTGGTATATTGGTGATGCAAGATATTTTTGCCGTAATTTTCTTAACGGTATCAACAGGTAAAATTCCTGAATGGTATGCGGTAGTTTTATTTATCCTCCCCTTCTTACGTCCATTATTTTACAAAGTATTAGACAAAAGTGGACACGGTGAAATGCTGGTTCTGTATGGCTTTTTTATGGCATTAGTGATGGGCGCAGGGTTGTTTACCTTGGTTGGGATGAAAGCCGATTTAGGGGCGTTAATCTTAGGCATGCTACTGGCTGGACACCATAAGGCATCGGAGCTATCTAAATCATTATTTAATATCAAAGAACTCTTCTTAGTTTGTTTTTTCCTTAACATTGGTTTGTCTGGCGACCCCACATTAGATGCCTTTATTTTGGCGCTGATATTCTTGTTGCTGCTACCTATAAAAGGCATCTTGTACTTTGTGACAATCAACTGCTTTAAGTTTAGAGTTCGTACCTCGTTGTTGGCGACCCTTACCCTATTCAATTTTAGTGAGTTTGGTTTAATTGTGGCCGGCCTTGCTTACAAATTAGGTTGGCTACCGGCGGAAATGATGGCAGCGATCGCGATTGCCGTTTCGCTATCTTTTATTGTTTCAGCGCCACTCAACAATATGGGCCATAAAATTTATCGTTATTGCTCTAAGTGGCTGAAAGAACAAACTGATGAGCACCTAAATCTACGCGATAAACGTATTAACCCTGGTAATGCTCAAGTGCTGATCTTAGGCATGGGCCGCATTGGAACCGGTGCGTATGATGAAATTCGCAGTCGTTATGGCAAAATATGTTTAGGGGTGGAAACTCGGCAAGATATGGTCAATACCCACATTCAAAGTGGCCGCAATGTGATACAAGGTGATGCGACCGACTCCGATTTTTGGGAGCGCATTCTTGATATTGCCAATGTGAAACTCGTCTTGTTGGCAATGCCGCACCACCAAGGGAATAAATTTGCATTAGAGCAACTTAAGTCGCGTAACTTCCAAGGCCAAACCGCCGCTATCGCAGAATACCCCGATCAAGTGACCGAATTTTGTGAGAATGGCGTCGATGCTGCTTTTAATATTTATAACGAAGCCGGCGCCGGTTTTGCTCGCCACGTTTGTGATGAGCTTGATCCTCAATTCAAACCTATGCAGCCTGGCAATTGGGATAAAAGTGTCGATTTACTCTAACTCATATATTTATTGATCAAAACATAACCAGGAATGGATTTCATTCACCAAGAAACAACATATAGAGAATGAGATTCACCTTTACTTCTATTTGATCATTTCATTGCTAATTATATATTGCATTTTTTGTTGATAGTGGCAAATTGAATGTAACGCAAAACAATAACCCTTCACGAGAGGGATACAGAATTTCAAATGGATTTAAGGAAATAGTATGTGTTCAATATTTGGCATCTTAGACATCAAATCAGACCCACTCGCACTGCGTGCTAGCGCATTAGAAATGTCTAAAAAACTTCGTCATCGCGGCCCTGACTGGTCTGGTATTTATGCTAACGAGCATGCAATTTTAGCTCATGAACGTCTATCTATCGTCGGTTTAAACAGTGGGGCGCAACCGCTCTACAGTGAAGATAAAAAACACATTTTGGCGGTTAATGGTGAAATCTATAACCATAAAGAAATCCGCGCTAAATACGCCGATAAATTCAATTTCCAGACCGAATCCGACTGTGAAGTTATCTTGGCGTTATACCAAGAATTGGGTGAAGATTTACTCGAAGAGCTGAACGGTATTTTCGCTTTCGTATTGTATGATGAAGAAAAAAACACCTATTTAGTTGGACGTGACCACATTGGTATTATTCCGCTATACCAAGGCTACGATGAGCACGGTAACTATTATGTTGCCTCAGAGATGAAGGCCTTAGTACCGGTTTGTAAAACCATCAGTGAATTCCCTCCAGGTAGCTATTACCGATCTGAAGATGCTGAGCCGGTACGCTATTACCAACGCGATTGGATGGAATATGCCGCGGTTCAAGGCAACTTGACGAGCAAAGAAGACCTAACTAAAGCACTAGAAGATGCGGTGAAGCGCCAATTAATGACCGATGTGCCTTATGGGGTTCTGCTGTCTGGTGGTCTGGATTCTTCAATTACCTCTGCGGTAGCCAAACGCTTTGCTGCGATGCGGATTGAAGATAACGAAGAGTCACAAGCTTGGTGGCCACAACTGCACTCCTTTGCCATTGGTCTTGAAGGTGCACCCGATCTTATCGCCGCTCGCTCGGTAGCAGAAAAACTAGAAACCGTTCACCACGAAATGACTTATACGGTACAAGAAGGTATTGATGCTATCCGTGATGTGATTTACCACATCGAAACTTACGATGTCACCACCATTCGCGCTTCAACCCCTATGTTCTTACTGGCGCGTAAGATCAAAGCGATGGGGATTAAAATGGTATTGTCTGGTGAAGGTGCCGATGAAATTTTTGGCGGCTACTTATACTTCCATAAAGCGCCAAATGCCAAAGAATTCCATGAAGAAACGGTGCGTAAATTACTCGCTTTAAACATGTTCGATTGTGCTCGTGCCAACAAATCACTGGCCGCTTGGGGGGTTGAAGGCCGCGTACCTTTCTTAGATAAAGAATTTATTGATGTCGCAATGCGTTTAAACCCTGCCGATAAAATGTGTGGCAACGGAAAAATGGAGAAACACGTATTACGTGAATGTTTCGAGCATTACCTACCAGAATCAATTGCATGGCGTCAAAAAGAGCAATTCTCTGACGGGGTTGGCTATAACTGGATTGATTCATTAAAAGAGCAAGCGGAACAAAAAGTGACCGCGCAGCAATTAGAAAGCGCTGCCTTTAAGTTTCCATACAACACGCCGACCACTAAAGAAGGCTATGTGTATCGTGAAATCTTCGCTGAGCTATTCCCATTAGAGTCCGCCGCGATGTGTGTCCCTGGTGGCCCATCGGTCGCTTGTTCATCTGCTACCGCGATTGAGTGGGATGAATCGTTTAAAAACAACGCAGATCCATCTGGTCGCGCAGTGAAAGCAATCCATAACGACGCCTATTAATCTTAGATAAGTCGTGAAAAAAATATCCCTGCAACGGACGTTACAGGGATATTTTTGTATCAATAATACCCATTCTATTTAATCAATTTGAATACGCCGAAAAGACGCTGATCCGTCCTTGATCGCTTGAGAAAAGGCATCCATGGCCTTTGACACTTTTCTCTGTACTCAATTTTGAACGATCATTAAATTTATGGAATTGGTATTACATCTCTTTTTCAGTTTTTTTGCCAAGCAATATCTTGATTGCCGACTTTTACTTTAACTTGCTGGTTAACTAGGGTAACCAACAAAATAGAGCGCTTCTCACCATCGGCTTCTTTATAGATAGCATCAAAGCCGGAGAATTGTCCACCAGTTACTTGAACCGTATCACCAATCTGTGGCAACCCTGACATCACACCTTCAGTCTGTGCTTCAATTTTTTTAAGCTCAGCAATTAATGCATCAGGCACAATAGAAGGTAAAGCACCAAAACGAATAAAATCTACCACTCCACGAGTAGATCGAATAGTGGTAAAACTCGGTCCTGTGTCTGCATCAAATTGAATAAATACATAAGACGGAAATAATGGCTCTGTCACCATTTTTCGCTTGCCTCTAACCACTTTCTCAATATCCACTTCAGGGTAATAGCACACCACGTTTTGATTCTCTAAATGTAACTTTGCACGTGGTTGATCACCGCGCTTGCAGTACAACAAATACCAAGATTTCATAACCACACCCTTTCATTTTTTCACATTCTAACATTTGTGCTAACAAAACCCCATTCAGAAGCATAAGTTACTTTTATACATCCCACAGCTAGAAACATTAACTTACCATTTACATTAAACCGTAACAAATAACATGTAGCACATTTTTTAAGCGAATAACTCGCACTTATCCGATTTATCGCGCTAAAGCATTGTAGTTTTGCTACATGCGCTGTATATATAATGGCTACATTAGTTTACGTGGTTATCTGGATTAGCAAAACTAATGCGAATATTTTGGATGCTTGAGCCAAATGGATTTGGACACAATAACTATAGCTTTTAGAGAAAAGTATAAACACAACAGAATTTACCGCAAACTGTACATAACGGAGTACAGGTCAATTATTTTTAATTTGGATAAATCACATGACATCACAACAAGTAACAGTGAGTAAAACCAAGTCATTTATGACCGTTTCACTTATCGAACTCTGGGAACGTTTCGGCTATTACGGCATGCAAGCGTTAATCGTATATTTCATGATCCAACGTCTTGGCTTCGATGATAGTCGCGCCAACCTCGTTTGGGGTGCTTGTGCAGCGTTAATCTATGTATCACCCGCGATCGGCGGTTGGATTGGCGATAAAATCTTAGGCACTAAGCGTACCATGTTGATTGGTTCAGCCATTCTAGCCTTAGGCTACGCCTTGATGACGATCCCATCTGAAAATACTTGGGTTCTATTCCTTGCACTAGGTGTAATCGTTGTTGGTAACGGTATGTTTAAGCCTAATGCCGGTAATCTAGTTCGTAAAATTTACGAAGGTGATGATTCTAAAATAGACAGTGCGTTTACTATCTATTACATGGCGGTTAACGTGGGTTCTACTATCTCTATGTTGCTAACACCATGGATCAAAGATTACGTCAATGAGCATTACGGTAACAATTTCGGTTGGCATGCTGCTTTTGCTGTTTGTTGTGTGGGTCTATTAGTTGGTATGGCTAACTATTTTGTCATGCGCAAAGCGTTAGCGAATTACGGCTCTGAACCTGATACTAAGCCTGTCAACAAAAACAAGTTGGTATTAGTATTACTCGGCTCATTGGTTGCAGTCGGTATTTCAGCGTTAATTTTAGAATACCAAGAATTGGCTCGTCTATTTGTATACGTAGCCGGTATTGTGGTACTTGCGATTTTTGTCCATCTTATTCGTAGCAGTGAAAAACATGAACGTGCTGGTCTAATTGCCGCACTAGTGCTGATCATTCAAACCGTGTTCTTCTTTATTTTCTACCAACAAATGTCAACCTCACTTGCACTATTTGCATTGCGTAACGTTGATTTAAACTTTGTGGTATTTGGTACCCATATACTGACGTGGTCTCCTGCTCAGTACCAAGCATTAAACCCAATCTTCATTATGTTATTGAGCCCAATCTTGGCGCTTATCTACACCAAAGCTGGTAAAAATAATAAAGATTTATCCATCGCGGGTAAGTTTGCATTAGGTTTTGCCGTGGTTGCAATTGGTTTCTTCATTTATGGTTTTGCAGGTAACTTTGCTGTGAATGGTAAAACAAGCTCTTGGGTGATGATTGCCGGTTACGGCTCTTACTCTTTGGGTGAATTGCTGGTAAGTGGTCTAGGTCTTGCGATGATTGCACGCTATGTACCAGAGCGTATGGGCGGCTTTATGATGGGCGCCTATTATGTGGCTTCTGGTATTGCTCAATATTTAGGTGGTGTGGTTGCCAACTATGCAAGTATTCCAAAAGGCATGACCGATCCATTGCAGAGTCTTGAAATCTACACTAGCCTATTTAATAATTTGGGTATCGCTGCAGTAGTGTGTACTTTCATTGCGCTGGTGTTTCTGCCGTTAATGCGTAAACTTGATAAGCAACATCAAGGTATTCAATAAGCCTCACAACAAAGTGATGAGTATCCATCTCAAGGCGGCTCTGAAGATAAATAAAAACGCAGCTTATAATAAGCTGCGTTTTTTTATTCTCAATAAAGATAAATCATCACATGATGGGTATTGATATAACGATACGACATAGATAGCAATGTAACTTAAGATAACAATACGACTTCAAATAACAATGCAGCTTAAAGAGCTCGAAAAAAATTACGCCGATGTCGCCAGCGCGGCCATCATTTCAATGTGCTCATCCGAGTCATTTAAACACTCGATATAACGGTATTCCATACCATCTGCTTGCTGATAAATATCCCGACATTCAATCGCGATCTCTTCTAGGGTTTCAATACAATCAACCGAAAAAGCGGGTGAGATAATGTCTAAAGTTTTCAACTTTTTCTGAGCTAAATTTTTCAGGGTTTGGTCAGTATAAGGCTGTAACCATGCTTCTCGCCCAAAACGAGACTGGTAACTCATTCCCATTTGTTGTTCAGATAAACCCAACTCTTGTTTTAATAGCTCGGTTGTGCGCTCACAATGCTGCGGGTAGATATCCCCTTCATCGGCTAATCGTTGTGGAATACCATGGTAGGAACACAGTAAATAATCGCCTTGACCATATTGTTGCCAATATTGACGAACTTTGTGTGCTAAGGCTCTTATATACAAAGGATGATCGTGATAATCACGGATAAAGCGATAAGCAGGGATCACTGGCATGGTTTTAAACGCGCGGATTAATGCATCCGATGCTGCTGCAGTCGTCGTACCTGAATATTGCGGATATAACGGCAAAATGATCACTTCTTCACATCCTTGCGCCATCAGGGCCTCAACCCCACTTTGCAGGCTGGGGTTGCCATAGGTCATACCAAGTTCCACAGGCATGGCTAACTTTGTTTGTAGTGCTTGAGCTTGGCGCTTGGAGTACACCAACAGAGGCGATCCCTCTTCCATCCACACTTGTTGGTAAACTTTGGCGACTTTGGGCGAACGGATCGGCAAAATGACGCCATTAAGCAATGGATACCAGATCAAACGAGTCATATTCACCACTCGCTTATCACTTAAAAATTCTTTTAGAAAGCGTCGGATCGCCGCTGGCGTGGCTTCGTCTGCGGTGCCTAAGTTAACCAGTAATACGCCTTGTTTTTTTTGTGTGTCACTATTTAGAGCTGAACAATTTCGCATGATTAACATTCATTCCTTCGAATTAAAGCGGGCATAAAAAAGCGACTATAAACAATATAGTCGCCTAATATACCAAATTATCAATTGATTGGATCGAGATTATTTGGTTAATGCTGCTGCAAGTTCAGCACTCACAACGTCAACCGCTTTGGTGCCGTCAAACTTCAGGTAAGTGGTGTTACCGGCTGCTGCTTCATTACCGTAGTATTCGATAAGTGGTGCTGTTTGCTCATGGTACACACCAAGACGAGCTAAAACCGTTTCTTCTTTGTCGTCATCACGGATCACTAAGTCTTCACCGGTGATGTCATCTTTGCCTTCCACTTTTGGTGGGTTGTAAATCATGTGGTAAGTACGACCAGAAGCAAGGTGAGCACGACGACCCGCCATACGCTCAACGATAACGCTATCGGCTACGTCAAACTCAATCACGTAATCAACCGCTACACCCATGCCTTTAAGGCCATCTGCTTGTGGGATAGTGCGAGGGAAGCCATCAAGTAGGAAACCTTTCTCACAATCATCTTGTGCGATACGCTCTTTAATCAAGCCAAGAATAATATCATCTGATACTAATTGACCAGCATCGATAACCGCTTTCGCTTGTTTGCCCATTTCAGTACCGGCTTTAATTGCCGCACGTAGCATATCGCCAGTAGAAATTTGTGGAATACCAAACTTTTCCATAATGAATTGAGCTTGAGTACCTTTACCAGCACCTGGAGCACCTAAAAGAATGATGCGCATGACTATTCCTCTTATTTTGTTATTATACCGAAGCTCACAGAATGTGTGACACGATAAGTTTCGGTATAAGGATAGAGCGGATGATTAATTGATAATCAGATCGCCCTATTGACTGAATTAAGGCCAGAATTCTATCACAAATTCTGACCTTATCTGCGTTTATGATATCAAAGTCAGCAAAAGCCAACGCTTATCACAGTATTTTATTATCTAATTGGCGATTTATTTCTCTAGCAAACCATTCATTGCCGCTAAGAACTGGCTCGGATCATCCATCGCACCACGCTCTGATAACATCGCCTGACCAAGTAACACTTCAACCCAACGACCAAAAGCTTGTTCGTCTGCTTCATCTGCCATGCGTTTTACCATCTCATGCTCTGGATTTAATTCCAAAATGTATTTCAGCTCTGGCACTTCTTGACCGGCAGCCGCCAGCAGTTTTGCCATTTGAGTGCCCATTTCGTAATCATCCGTCACGACAACTGCTGGCGTGGTGGCCAGTTTAAAGGTAGTGCGTACTTCTTTAACGCGATCACCTAAATAGGTTTTCGTGCGTTCAACAACAGACTTGAACTCTTCTTCAGTTTCTTTGTGTTTTTCTTTTTCAGCTTCATCTTCAAATTTCGATAAATCCAAACCTGCTTTAGTGATCGATTGGAATTGCTTGCCATCGAATTCAGTTAAGTAATTCATTAACCATTCATCGATGCGATCAACCATTAAGATCACTTCTAGGCCTTTCGACTTAAATTGTTCTAAGTGCGGACTGTTTTTAGCGGCAGCGTAACTGTCGGCTGTAAGATAATAAATCTTATCTTGGCCTTCTTTCATCCGCTCAACGTAAGAGGCCAGCCCCACGGTTTGCTCAGAAGAATCAACATCGCTTGAAGCAAAACGCAATAAAGCTGCAATTTTTTCTTTATTAGAGAAGTCTTCCGCTGGGCCTTCTTTTAATACCATGCCGAACTCTTTCCAGAACGCTAGGTATTTTTCTTCATCACGCTTGGCGGTTTTCTCTAACATACCCAATACGCGCTTAGTACAGGCATTACGCAGTGATTGGGTCACTTTGTTGTCTTGCAGGATTTCGCGCGATACGTTAAGTGGCAGATCATTTGAATCAATCAAACCGCGCACAAAACGCAAGTAAGACGGCATAAACTGCTCGGCGTCATCCATAATAAACACGCGTTGGACGTACAATTTCAAACCACTTTTATGATCGCGGTTCATCATGTCCCATGGGGCTTTAGCAGGAATATACAACAAGCTGGTGTAATCGTTCTTACCTTCAACCTTGTTGTGACTCCAAGTCATCGGATCGCTAAAGTCATGCGAAACATGTTTATAAAATTCATTATATTCTTCGTCACTAATATCAGATTTGGCACGAGTCCATAGCGCCTGAGCTTTGTTGATTTGCTCCCAGCCGCTTTCTTTTTTCGTAACCTTGGTGCCATCTTCATTTTCTTCATCGGTCTCGACGTCTTTTTCAGTCCAGATCGAAACAGGGATCCCAATATGATCAGAATATTTACCAATCACATCACGCAAGCGGTGCTCGGATAAAAACTCTTTACCATCTTCACGCATGTGCAAAATAATCTCGGTACCACGAGACTCTTTATTGATGTCTTCGATGGTGTAATCACCTTCGCCTGCAGAGTGCCATTGTACTGCTTGATCCGCGGGCACACCTGCCGCGCGAGTACGAACGGTTACTGCATCGGCTACGATAAATGCTGAGTAGAAACCAACACCGAATTGACCAATTAATTGTGAGTCTTTAGTTTGGTCTTCCGATAATTTTGAGAAGAAATCGGCGGTGCCTGATTTGGCGATAGTGCCTAAATGTTCGATGACATTATCGCGCGTCATACCAATACCATTATCGATAATGGTTAGAGTGTTGGTTTCAGTACTGAAAGACAGCTTGACCCCTAAATCAGCATCACCTTGGTATAGCCCGCCATCGGATAATGCCTGGAAACGCAGTTTGTCCGCCGCATCTGACGCATTAGAAATTAACTCACGTAGGAAAATTTCTTTATTTGAATAAAGAGAGTGGATCATTAAATGCAGTAGTTGTTTTACTTCTGATTGAAACCCGCGTGTTTCTTTATTTTGTGTCTTTGTATCGCTCATTAGAACTCCAACATAGTTAGTGTTATTGAAATCATTACTAACTAAATTGGGCTGACAAATATAAATTCAAGGTAAAAATTCATCAAAACCGTGTTTTTCTTATCAATTTTTATTATGATAGCAGCGGAAAATATCAGAAAAACTAAATTTCACTGGATTTTATCACTGTGAAATAAAGCACTAAACCCTTTTATCATTGAGAATACCTAAATGACTAGCATCGGCACTAAATATATTCTTGCCCAAAAATTCATCTTTGATCCGTACAGCAATACCTTGCTTGATCAATTAAATGATAATGAAGTCATACGTTTAGGGAGTAACGAAAGCCGTATTCTATTAATTCTTATTGAGCAGTCCACCACAGTGGTAAGCCGAGATCAATTGCATGAATACGTTTGGCGCGACCAAGGATTTCAGGTCGATGATTCAAGTTTAACTCAGGCAATATCCACCTTAAGAAAAATGTTGCGTGACTCCACCAAGTCACCACAATTTATCAAAACTATTCCAAAACGTGGTTATCAATTGATTTCTACGGTCGAAAGTTGCTCGGCCAACAATGCAGAGGCGCCACAAGAAGATAAAACCGATGATGACTTAAGTCACAATTTATCCGCAACGGTAAACGAAGCGCCGGTTATTGCCCCTACTACTCCCGAGGCTCCAATATCACCAGTAGCTGTAATATCACCCAAACCAGTTTGGGGATTTCGATTAATATGGGCAGTGATCCTGTTATTACCACTTTTAGCATTATCGGTCAACGCGCCGTCATCGACTCAATTTGATCAAGTTACTTTGGTCAATGATGTGCCATTACTACAGCCTGAAAACCACCCTGAAATTAAATCGTGGTTACCGGCAATTGAACGTTGCACTAAGATTTATCGCAGCAGAATTGAAGGCTCTTCAAGCTTAGAAAAGATCATTGCGACTGGCAGCCTAAATGGTCAAATGGCGCTGAACTTTATTCATGACGCTGATCATTCGAGCCAAAATCAGTCGATATTAATCTTTGTCGACCAAACTGATTTTTCTTCTGTTTGTCACTAAGGATAAGCTAAAAATGAAAAAAATAATCACCACAGTGGCGCTTGCAAGTTCAATCATTTTTAGTGGTTGGGTCTATTGGCACAGTGATTTTAAATTAAAGAAAGTATTAATTTCCAGAGAATGGCAATCTACCTTAGTAGCTCATATGTCGGAATGGAATAAATCCCATATTGTTGATAAAGCAAAAATCATTTCTAATGTGAAGTATTTGCCAAATGGCACCTATTTAAAAATATCGTCACTGAATTTATACAGTAAAAAGTTCAAACAACCTATTGAGTTAAATATTTCTGAATCGGGACAGTGGGAACTGAGTGATCACTACATCATTATTACACCTGAAGTATTTAAAGATACTTCGACAGCGATAACAGCAGGCTTATCAAAGCCACAGTTAACTCACATCAAACAGCTATTTAAAGTCAGTTCACAACAAAGCCGTAAAATCGATGTGATTAATGATAATGCCTTGCTGTTAACCACGCTAGAGCATGGTTCGACCATATTGTATTCACAGTAATATCAAACTAAATAGCATTAACATCGCCCCATAAAAGGGCATCAAATACTCTTTCAAATTGAAAGTATATTTGATGTCCTTTCCAATCCAACTCCTTACCATCTTCTATTACAGAAATTGCTTTGCTGCAAAATCCATTACGCTAAATTGTCCTGCTTGATACAAGCCATAACTGGCAGTGTAGCCTTGACGTGGAAAAGTCACCGAACCAGGATTAAAAATAAATAAATCATCCACATTTTTAGCCACTGGAATATGAGTATGGCCGTGACATAACACATCGCCTTTGGCTAGCATCGGTAGATTATCTTGGTTATAAGTATGACCATGAGTGAGGAATAATTTACGTCCATCTTCGAGTAACACTACCGCGTAGTCCGACATCATAGGAAAATCTAATAGCATTTGATCAACTTCACTATCACAATTGCCTCGTACCGCAATGATTTCACTGGCATATTGATTGAGAGCATCAGCAACAGCGGCAGGATCATAGCCAGCAGGGATCGGATTTCTAGGGCCATGATTTAGCACATCCCCCAATAGAATAAGTTGGGTCGCTTGCGAGGCTTTATAGAGAGCGAGAGCTTGTTGAGTAGCAGGTAAACAACCATGTAAATCTGAAATAAAAAACAGTTTCATCGTATTAACGTCATCTAGTGAGATTATGATGAATCAATTATATACCACCACAAGATACCGTTTTAGCAATAAACTAGGTTTTGTCTCAATTCGCACTATAATTTGATTACAAGGAGGCCGTATGCATATCTTACTCACCGGAGGAACCGGTTTTATTGGTTCTGAACTTATCAAACATTTAGTTGACCATCACATCACGGTATTGACTCGTTCATCAGATCAAGCAAAATCTAAATTGAAGCATGCTGATTTTTCAAATATTGATTATGTCAGCTGTCTATCTACTTGGCATAACCTCGATCATATAGATGCCATTATTAATCTTGCTGGCGAACCTATTGCAACCAAACGCTGGACTGAAAGCCAAAAACAAAAAATTTGCCATAGTCGCTGGGATATTACTCAGCAAATTGTCAGTTTAATTAAAGCCAGTCAACACCCACCACACACGCTGATCAGTGGATCAGCTGTTGGTTATTATGGAGATCAGAAGCAACATGTTGTTATGGAAAATACCCCTCCAATCGTTATCAATCATTCCTTTGCCCATCATGTTTGCCAACAATGGGAAAATATTGCTATGCAAGCCTCAAGCACAAAGACTCGGGTATGTATTATAAGAACCGGGATTGTCTTAGGCTCTCAAGGTGGAGCTTTACTTGCCATGCTCCCTCCCTTTCGTTTTGGCGTTGGCGGAAAGTTGGGACGCGGAAATCAATATATGCCATGGATTCATATTCAAGATGAAGTTCGCGCTATCACTTACCTGCTGCAACAATCACAAACGAGTGGCACTTTTAACCTATGCGCTCCTCACCCGGTCCCAAATAAGCACTTTAGTCGTCTATTAGCAAAAACATTGCGTCGTCCTTGCTTGATCAGCACGCCACAATGGGTGTTCAAATTGATCATGGGGGAATCTCGAGCAATCTTATTTGATAGCGTAAGAGCCAAACCCAAACACCTGACTGAAATAGGTTTTATCTTTACTTATTCAAGGCTAGAACCGGCGTTAAAGCAGCTATTACAATCAACCGGATCCCGTTAATACCCTGTGGAGATAATATCTATTTATTAATGTCATTAAACCTTAATAATTTAAGGTTATTATGAATTTCTCATTTTATGTTTTATTGAGGAATTATGACGTTAAATAAACTTAACTGGCTGTGTATTGGCTTGGTGGTAGTACTTTTCTGCTTGCTGCACTCTTGAAAATTTCAGCTTTGCCCTAATTACTTAATCAGACTCAGGGATCCCTGCCCTCTAGATTAAGGAATGTGACATGCAACCAAGCATCATTATCGAACTCGATGAGCAAAATTTTCGTCCTGTGATCGAAGATTCAGCCAATACACCGGTATTAATCCATTTCTGGGCACCTTCCATGCCTGAAAGCTCAAATGTGATCGCTGATTTACAGCGCTTCGCTCAGCAATACCAAGGTGTTGTGCAAGTCGCGTTATTAAATTGCGAACAACAACCGGCACTCGCAAGCCAATTCGGGGTACAATCTCTCCCGACCATTGCGTTATTTTCTAATGGTCAAGCGGTGGATGGCATGGGCGGCGAGCAATCGATTGAAGCCATCATGCAGATGTTAAATAAACATTTACCTAGCCAAGAAGATTTACAGCTTAAACAAGCGATCGAGATGATGGAAGCGGCGCAGCACGCTGAAGCATTGGCTTTACTGCAAGCTTTACCAGAAGAGTTGAATCAGCGCGGCGATATAAAATTGGCCATTGCAGACTGCTTACTCGAAACGCAACAATTTGATCTTGCCAGCAGCCAATTAGAATCTATCCCACTGGAATACCAAGACAGTTATTACAAAGGTTTAATCGCTAAACTTCAATTGCACCTCCAAGCTGCCGACAGTCCAGAAATTCAATTATTAGAGCAACAATACCAGCAAGCGCCTGATGATTTATCGGTGTTAAGCGAATTAGCGTTGCAGTACCATCAAGTGAATCGTGATGAAGAAGCGCTGGAATTATTGATGCAAGTGTTGAAGCAAGATTTGCACGCGCTGGATGGGGAAATTAAGAAAGCTTGTATGGATATCCTCGCCGCTTTAGGGCAAGGCAATAGTTTAGCCAGCCGTTATCGTCGCCAGCTTTATTCGTTGTTGTATTAGCGTTTCTAAGCCTTTTAAAAACACAAAACCGCGTATAAGTTTATCTTATGAGCGGTTTTATTTTAGGTGCTTCTATTACTTTTATTGGCAATAAACGCTATTCGTTTTTAAGTAACCAAGAGAGAATATCGCTTCTTTGCTCTGGCGTGGCTTTTTTATACCAGTAATCCAACATTTGACTTGGTTTATCGCTGCCTTTTAGCTCACCCGCCACTTGTTTACGGTTTTGAAATGCCCAACTTGAGAAGGCTTGCTTTTGTTCAGCCGATGCTTCATCGAACCAGTACTGTACCATTTCTTGTGGCTTACTCGCTTGAGTGATAGGTGCAATTGTTGTCGCTGCCGCAATATTTGTAGAATTTGATATATGTCCATTGGCCTCATTAAACAATGCTTCGACATATCCAGCTGGAATTTTATAATCGATTACAGAGGATTTATTTGGAGTCACGATTTGATAAACAAGCCCTGTAGTTCTTGCTTGTTGAAGTGTTTCCATATCAACCGGAAATGTAACATATTGCGTTGTTGTACAGTTATCATTACAAACTTCGCTTGATACTTTGTAGTCTTTTAAAGCAACTGTTTTGCCATTATAAATAGCTGATGTGTAGAAGTTATATGTTTTGAAAAAGGTCATACTCATCGCAACATGCGATAATTCAAGATTTTTTGAATCTTTTTTAGGGAAAATGGCTGTAATATTAGCAGCACTATTTAATATTTGACTATCTCCAACAATGATATCACCTGTTGAAAATGCTTTTCCTTGAACCTCAACAAAATTAGATCTGTCTTCAACCTTTTTAATTGCATCCGAATAGTCACCATCATCAGCAAAATTTGAACATGCTGATAATAATAATATTGAACATAAAAAATAAACCTTTTTCATATGTCACCTACTACTTTAAGGAGAAAAACGCTGGCCTAAGCCAGCGTCTGGGTTTACGTATTATATCGAAAAAAAGGAATTAGAAACCGTATTCAATACCAACACGTGTCACAATATCTGTATCATTTGTTGCTACTTTAGCTGAATCAGTGCGGTGTGCCTTACGGCCTGCAACACGAACGTACGGAACAAAACCATTAACTGTCATCATCAATTGTCCTGAAATAGTACTCATGTCATCATCCATATCAATTCCACCTTGCTCAGAATCTAAATTAGCTGCATAGCCTAATTTAAAGCCAATATTGTCATACCAGTATTGACCAATGATTGAGTAAGAGTCTTGAGATTTATCACCCGCTTTCATATCAGCATTAATTTCTTCATGCTTATACGCTGCTGCAAGACCAAAACCAGCTGGCAATGCAATATCCACACCTGCGATGTATGCGAAGTTATCATCGCCTTTCACACCTTTGAAATCTGTACCAGTTTCAAGTGCACCCATGAAGGTAATTTTGCTGATGGTGTATTTAGCATTCAAACCACCAAAATAAGAATCGCGAGTTGCGTTACCGCCACCAAATGCACTACCACCAGTATCACGACCAACAGAAGCGGCAAATGAGAAACCACCATAATTCAATGAGTCATAACGAACTTGGTTAGATTGACGATCATAAGTAGCTTGCACACCACCCCAATCAAACACACTGCCTAGACCTGGGTTAGAGAAAGGCCAGTCAATGATTTCATACATTGGTGTTAGCATACGACCAAAACGTACTTTACCCCAACTATCACCTTGAAGACCTACAAAGGTATCACGGAAACCTAAAACACCACCAGGGTTACCACCTTGACCCCAATCAGTATTATCTACATAACCAGATTCAATTTGCATAAAGACATTTAAGTCATCAATGATATCTTTATCTGCACGGAAACCAATGCGTGATTCATTTTCAATCACTGCGCCTGAACTTGCATCACGATTGTCACCAACGTTGTAATTAACAACCGAAATCGCGGCAACACCATACACTTCTACTTTAAAGTCAGAATTAAGACCAACTTCAACCGCGTTTGCTGCACCAGATACTGCTGCTAGAGAAACTGCAGCGCCAAGTAGCGTACGTTTAAATATTTTTTCCATGGAATAACTCCTAAAAATTGGACATAGCTGTTTTTTGAGTACCTTGCTGCTTTAAGTGGCCGCCGAAAGCAACAAGGCTAATTTTCATTATTTCGCTAAGTAAACTAACTAAACGAAAAACTTATCTTTCTGATGTTTCATACACTGTGTGCATTCACGCTATTAAGACTATCTTCATGTAAAAAAACATCAACATTAAGTTAATTTATTAACAATAAAATATGAGTGACCGCAAAGTTTTCGAACTAAAGCGATCTGGATCACACTCATCACCTAAGCGCCAAGATAAAAACAAAATCCTTTAAAAACAATATAATAGATATAAATAAACATAAAGATCACATTTTTTTATATTTATTATTATTTATGTGATTTATCATCCCACCAAATCAATAGGCACACTTAATCATAGAAACCTTCAGGCAACAAAAAAGGCGCCAATAAATGGCACCTTTGGTTTTCACTACGATATTGTTAACGCTTTTTTATTCTTTAAAACTAAGTTTAAATATTAAAACATACTCTTAACAATCAACACCTTACTTTAAATTAAGCCAATTGGATAATTGTTGTTCATCTTGTATCTCGACGCCAAGATCTTGTGCTTTGGTTAATTTAGAGCCTGCCGCGGCTCCTGCAAACACAATATCGGTCTTTTTCGACACACTACCGGCAACTTTTGCCCCTAAAGTTTGTAATTTGTTTTTGGCTTCATTGCGATTAATGGCTTCAAAGGTGCCAGTGATCACTACCGTTTTGCCCGCTAGCGGTAATTCAGCAGTATCAAGTTGGGGCGCAATATCTGGCCAATGGATGCCTTGTTCGATTAATTGTTCCATTACCTCGACATTTTTAGTCTGTGCAAAAAAGTGGACAATATGTTCTGCGACGACTTTTCCTACATCGGACACTTCAATTAATTGCTCTTGGGTGGCTTGTTTGATCTTTTCAATTTGAGTGAAATGTAGGGCTAAATTTAATGCGGTGGCTTCCCCAACTTCGCGTATCCCTAAAGAATATAAAAAACGCGGTAAGGTAGTTTGCTTCGATTTTTCTAACGCATTCACTACATTTTGTGCCGATTTAGGCCCCATTCGATCCAGTACGGTTAATAGACCCGCACTTAATTTGAATAGATCGGCTGGGGTTTCGACCATTTCTTTTTCGACTAATTGCTCAAGTACTTTCACCCCTAAACCATCGACATCCATCGCTTTTCGAGAGACAAAATGTTTTAACGCTTCAATCCGTTGCGCCTTACAAATCAGCCCGCCAGTACAACGAGTGATCGCTTCACCTTCAACTCGTTCTAATTCTGAATGACAAACTGGACAGTGTTGTGGATACAGCACTGCTGTTGCCCCTGCTAAGCGACGCTCAGGTACAGCTCCGACAATTTTAGGAATAACATCTCCGGCGCGGCGCACAATCACGGTATCGCCAATATGAATATCCAAACGCTCAATCTCATCAGCATTATGCAAGGTTGCATTACTGACCGTCACCCCGCCAACATACACAGGTTCAAGCTTGGCAACAGGCGTAATGGCGCCGGTTCGCCCAACCTGAAATTCAACATCGTTGAGGGTAGTCATCTCTTCTTGGGCAGGGAATTTATAGGCAATCGCCCAGCGAGGGGCGCGCGCGACAAAACCTAGCTCTTGTTGCAAGGCAATATCATCCACCTTGATCACCACGCCATCAATTTCATAGGCAAGTTGTGCGCGACGAATCAATATATCTTGATAGTAGGCTTTTACTTGCTCAAGACCTTCCACCACCTTGGTTTCTGGGCACATAGGTAATCCCCATGATTTAAGCTGCAAAAAACGTTGATAATGGCTTTGAGGTAATTCAGCGCCTTCAACCACCCCAACACTGTATGCATAAAAGCTTAACGGTCGGGTAGCGGTCACTTTGGAATCGAGTTGACGTAAACTGCCAGCCGCGGCATTACGTGGGTTAGCAAAAGGTTTGGTGCCTTTTTGTAATGCTTTTTCGTTAAATGCATTAAAACCATCAAGCAACATAAACACTTCACCACGCACTTCAATTCGCACTGGCCAGTCGGTACCTTGTAGCTTTAATGGGATCGACTTAATGGTTTTCACATTGGTAGTAATATTCTCGCCAGTCGCACCATCACCGCGAGTTGCCGCTTGAACTAATACACCGTTTTCATACAGCAAACTGACCGCTAAACCGTCGAGTTTAGGTTCGCAGCAAAAAGTTTCTCGCCCTCTAGCATCCAAACGAGAAGTCAGTTTTTTATCAAATGCTTCCAATTCTTGGTCATCAAATGCATTGTCGAGCGACAACATCGGGATCTCATGCTCGACTTGGGTAAAACCGGCTAATGGTTTGCCACCGACACGCATACTGGGTGAACTATCAGAAATAAACTGTGGATATTCTTTCTCTAAATCGATAAGTTCTCGCATCAAACGGTCGTATTCTGAATCCGTGATCTGAGGGTTATCTTCAACGTAATAACGCACACCGTGGTAATGAAGATCTTCGCGTAATTGTTCAATTTTTTGTGCTATTTCTTGTGTCATGTTGTTCTCACTTAACTTACATCTGATCACTCATATTTAATAATTCAACTAGAGTGTTTTCGGTATGTCTACCACGGTTAAAACAAAAAAGGCTCCCAATAGGAAGCCCAATTAAAGTTGATGTTAACTTCTAGTCAAAGGTTTTGTTGATATATTGACGAATTTGCTGACGATAGGTAGAAAGACGATTTGGAGTCATTAATTTACGTTGGTCATCAAGCACATTAGCGCCTAAATCATCGGCAATTTGCTGCGCAGTACGCAACATATCAGTAAAGGTTTGATCGCTATCACCATAACCGGAAAGCGCCATAAAGAAAGAGATGCCTTTGGTCGAAAACTGATCCGGATCATCACAAACCAAGGTGCCTGGTTTCATCATATTAGCCACGCTAAATAACACTTTCCCATTGCTATCTTTCGCTTCATGGTAATGGAATATATCCATCGCGCCGAAAAACAAGCCATTCCTATTCATACTTGAAAACAGCTCTGTACCATTAAATTCTGTACTACCCGCCGCGTGCACATGCAGCACAATAACTTCTAATGCATCATCACTTGTTGCTGTTTGCACCGGTTCCTGCTCATTATTAACTGCAGCATTACCGCTGAAAGGATCCGGTTTAGTTATGACGGGTTCAACAACTGGTTGCTTATAGTCAGCCGGTGCCAAATCGCTCGTGATATTTATGTTTGTATCTAGTTCATTTACAGAGATCGGTTCATTTAAGTGACTCTGTTCGCGCAAGGGGGTAGAAAAACTATCATTTTGAGCAAGTAATGGGTCTTGTTCTGCCATTACATTCGTATTGAGCTCACCATCGTTATGGTGTTGGTTATCTATACCAACAGACTCAATATTATCAGTGGCTGAAAATTTATTGCTACTGGCAAACGAAACATCCGATTCGCCAAACAATGGATCGGGATGTTCATCAAGTGGATCTTGACTGTTAAATTCAGGTTCTTTTCGTGCTTTTACAACCGGTGCAGCCGCTAAGCTTGGCTCTTGTTCTTCTTTAAGCTTACTTAATGGTTTATCCGCAAATTTTGATTTACCCTCTTTTCTATTAGACATGATCCCATGTGCTAACAAAGCGATAATCAACAATCCGCCAACAATAATGAGTACTAGTCGCAATTCATGCATTGGTCACTCTCAATTCTATAATGTTATGATTCGAATCTACCTTGCATCCTTCGCCCGTCTTGGTTTTAGCGGGGTTTCAAGGCACTACAAAGCCTAGTATACCCAAGTGACTTGGATATTGAGTTACTTTATCAAAATTTATCTCTTTTTAGAGCCTATAAATGTCAATATTCTGAATACTTTATCACGCCTTTTGCCTTTCATCACAATTCAAAGAACACTCAAACCATTTAATTTTTCGTTCACAGCTCATCACTGTTGAATAATTGAGCATCTAAACGCAGCCTCAAAATTAATCTATTCAAGCGTTATCAAAATGTTACTGTCTTCATTTCAGTTTGTTATTGCTTCGCTTTTCTTCTTGATTTATATCAGTAGAATAGTCGGGCAAGCTGTTTTTCACAATCGTTCTGATGGAGTTTTTATGTCCCCAACGCCGACACCTGTATCGTCATACCCTGCCAGAAGCGGCTTTGGCTACTTTATGTATGGGCTGCAATTGTGCTTTCAACCAGGCATTCGACGCTTTGTCATCTTCCCCCTACTGATTAATATCCTGTTATTTGGTGGCTCACTCTACTATTTGTACTCCAACTTAAGTGATTGGCTCGGACATTGGATCGACACCATTCCAAGCTTTTTATCTTGGTTATCATATCTGTTGTTCCCAATTCTTGCTCTTACCATTATTGCCACATTTAGTTACTTTTTTAGTACTGTTGCCAATTGGATTGCCGCCCCTTTTAATGGTCTGCTAGCGGAAAAACTAGAGATCCAATTAACAGGACAAACCTTAACCGATCAATCGCTGTTTTCTTTAGTTAAAGATACGCCACGCATCTTGCATCGTGAATGGATAAAATTGGTGTATTACATTCCTAAAGCACTCGGTTTGTTGATCTTGCTGCTGATTCCCGCATTAGGGCAAACCATCGGGCCTATTCTGTGGTTTTTGTTTACCGCTTGGATGATAGCGATTCAATATTGCGATTATCCATTTGATAACCATAAAGTGACCTTTGCTAAAATGAAAGACGATTTAGCCTCGGATAAAATGCTGTCTTATAGCTTTGGCAGCTTGGTTGCGATATGTACCATGATCCCAATTATAAACTTAATTGTGATGCCGGTTGCCGTATGTGGCGCGACCGCAATGTGGGTCGAGCGCTACCAGCAAAGAAATTAAATTTCCCATATCTTATAACTATTTATTCCTTTTCCAACCCAGGATGAGGAATTATGATTTTGCTATCGCCTAGCATCTGTTAGGCCAAATAAATCGCACTCACCGTGAATGAAGGAACATTAACATGACTAAGATCTATGAAGACAACACCCAAACTATCGGTAACACACCACTGGTTCGACTTAATCGAGTGAGTAAAGGCAATGTGTTAGTGAAAGTTGAATCGCGCAACCCAAGCTTTAGTGTTAAATGTCGTATTGGCGCTAATATGGTATGGGAAGCAGAAAAAGCGGGACAATTAAAGCCAGGGGTTGAACTTGTAGAACCGACGTCAGGTAATACTGGGATTGCATTGGCTTTTGTTGCCGCCGCGCGTGGTTACAAACTGACACTAACCATGCCGGATTCAATGAGCATCGAACGTCGTAAGTTATTAAAAGCATTAGGCGCGAATCTAGAGCTTACCGAAGCGGCCAAGGGCATGAAAGGCGCCATTGCCAAAGCGGAAGAAATTGTCGCCAGCGACCCAAGCAAGTATTTATTATTGCAGCAATTTAACAACCCAGCTAACCCTGCTATTCATGAAAAAACCACCGGTCCTGAAATTTGGGAAGCAACCGATGGTCAAATTGATGTGTTTGTCGCGGGTGTCGGCACTGGCGGTACTTTAAGCGGTGTAAGCCGTTATATTAAGAACACTCAAGGCAAAGCGATCACCACAGTTGCGGTTGAACCAACTGAATCACCAGTGATTGCTCAAGCATTGGCAGGACAAGAGTTGACACCTGGGCCACACAAAATCCAAGGTATTGGCGCAGGCTTTATTCCGGGTAACTTAGATTTAAGCTTAATTGATAAAGCCGTAAGCGTGACTTCTGAAGAATCAATTGAAATGACACGCCGTTTAATGGAAGAAGAAGGTATTTTAGCCGGATTCTCATCAGGCGCGGCGGTTGTAGCCGCCAACAAGATAGCAGAACTACCTGAATTTGAAGGAAAAACTATCGTTGCCATCCTTCCAAGTTCGGGAGAGCGTTACCTCAGTACGGCATTATTTTCAGGACTATTTACTGAGAAAGAGAATCAACAATAAGGGTTCAAATCAATTTTTTACCGAAAAAAGCTCCTTTATGGGGCTTTTTTGTTGATCCCTAGTACACCTTTAGTAATAATCAGGATGTTTTATTTTAAGCTTCAAAATAAAGAGGCTAATTTAGTAGCACAATGACTATTAAAAAAATAGACGCTCATGTACTAAATAGACAAACATGACTTAAATAATTGGAACGAAGACTGTTTTGTGCACCATTTTATGAACTAGCGAAGCAGCGCATAAGAAGGTAAGCTAAACTGTTTTCAAATCCTATAACAAAGTAAATTAATCGGGGTAACACACATGTATCAGAAGCAAGTAGAAATCACTGCAGAAAACGGTCTTCACACACGTCCAGCGGCTCAGTTTGTTAAAGAAGCTAAAGCATTTGATGCTGACATCACTGTGACTTCTAACGGTAAAAGTGCAAGTGCTAAGAGCCTTTTCAAACTACAAACTCTTGGCCTAGTAAAAGGTACTGTTGTGACAATTTCTGCTGAAGGCGCACAAGCTGAAGCAGCTGTTGATCACCTAGTCGCTCTTATGGATGAGCTACACTAATCACACCTAGTGTTTAGTGGTACCCGTGTTAACGCTGCAGCTTGGTAGATTTAAATTGAGCCTTTATCGCTTAGCGAGACTAAGCGATTGAGGCTTTAGTTAATCTCTTATTGCTGCATCAGTAATGTTGGGTATCTCCACCTACTTTTTAAATTTGAACAAATTAAGGTAAGGCTATGATTTCTGGAATTCTAGCATCTCCTGGTATTGCTTTCGGTAAAGCACTACTTCTTCAAGAAGATGAAATTGTCCTAAATAAAACTCCTATTTCTGACGATCAAGTTGAAGCTGAAGTAAAAAACTTCTTTGATGCTCGTAATAAATCTTCTGAGCAATTAGAAGGGATTAAACAAAAAGCACTTGAAACTTTTGGTGAAGAAAAAGAAGCCATCTTCGAAGGGCATATCATGCTGCTTGAAGATGAAGAACTAGAAGAAGAGATTTTAGCACTGATCAAAAAAGACAAAATGTCGGCTGATTTTGCTATCTATTCTGTTATTGAAGAGCAAGCCGTTGCCCTTGAATCACTTGATGATGATTACCTTAAAGAACGCGCAACAGATATCCGTGATATCGGCAGCCGTTTCGTAAAAAATGCATTAGGCATCAACATCGTATCTTTGAGCGCGATTAATGAAGAAGTTATCTTGGTTGCTAATGACCTAACCCCTTCAGAAACAGCGCAAATCAATCTAGACTTCGTTCTTGGTTTTGCTTGTGATATCGGTGGTCGTACTTCTCATACCTCGATCATGGCGCGTTCTTTAGAATTGCCAGCGATTGTCGGTACTAACGACATCACCAAACAAGTTAAGAATGGTGATACGTTGATTCTTGATGCGATCAACAACAAAATAATTATTAATCCTTCTGAGGCAGAACTGGCTGAAGCGAAACAAATTCGCGATACCTTTATTGCTGAAAAAGAAGAATTAGCCAAATTAAAAGACCTTCCAGCGGTCACAACCGATGAACGTCACGTTGAAGTATGTGGCAACATTGGTACCGTGAAAGACTGTGACGGCATTATCCGTAATGGCGGCGAAGGTGTGGGTCTATACCGTACCGAGTTCCTATTTATGGATCGTGATGCCCTTCCTACAGAAGAAGAGCAATACAAAGCGTATACTGAAGTCGCGAAAGCGATGGGTGACCAAGCGGTTATCATTCGTACCATGGACATCGGTGGAGACAAAGATCTTCCATACATGGATCTGCCAAAAGAAATGAACCCTTTCTTAGGCTGGCGTGCAATCCGCATCAGCCTAGATCGTCGTGACATCTTAAAAGATCAGCTACGCGGTATTTTACGCGCATCGGCACATGGTAACTTACGTATCATGTTCCCAATGATCATTTCAGTGGAAGAAATTCGTGAACTGAAAGCGGCGATCGAACAATATAAAGCAGAACTTCGCAGCGAAGGTCTGGCTTTTGACGAAAATATCGAAATCGGTGTGATGGTTGAAACACCAGCGGCAGCAGCGATTGCTCACCACCTTGCCAAAGAAGTGTCATTCTTTAGTATTGGTACTAACGACTTAACTCAGTATACTCTTGCAGTTGACCGTGGTAATGAGCTTATTTCTCACCTATACAATCCGTTATCTCCAGCTGTCCTGACTGTGATTAAGCAAGTAATTGATGCTTCTCATAAAGAAGGCAAATGGACTGGTATGTGTGGCGAGCTTGCTGGCGACGAACGTGCTACTCTATTGCTATTAGGCATGGGACTAGACGAGTTCAGCATGAGCGGTATTTCTATCCCACGCGTTAAGAAAATCATCCGTAATTCAAACTACGCAGAAGTTAAAGCAATGGCTGATGAAGCACTTGCAATGGCTACCGCGGCAGAAATTGAAGCTTGCGTTGATAAATTTATCGCAGAAAAGTCGAATTAATAATATAATCATTCGACTAGAGATTAAAAATTAACTGCTTAGGAGCACAACATGGGTCTGTTTGACAAACTTAAGAAGCTAGTATCTGACGACACAGCTGATGCCGGAGCGATCGAAATCATCGCGCCAATTTCTGGTGAAATCGTGAACATCGAAGATGTGCCTGATGTCGTATTCGCTGAAAAAATCGTTGGTGATGGTATTGCTATTAAGCCAAACGGCGACAAAATGGTTGCACCAGTAAACGGTACAATCGGCAAAATTTTTGAAACTAACCACGCATTTTCAATCGAATCTGATGACGGTGTTGAGCTTTTCGTTCACTTCGGTATCGATACTGTTGAACTTAAAGGTCAAGGCTTTACTCGTATCGCTGAAGAAGGCCAAACGGTTAAAGTTGGCGACACTGTGATTGAATTTGATCTTGCTTACTTGCAAGAAAATGCAAAATCAACACTAACGCCAGTCGTTATCTCTAACATGGACGAAATCAAAGAGTTGAACAAACTTTCTGGTAGCGTTGTTGTTGGTGAAACTCCGGTTATCAGTATCGTTAAGTAATCTTTACTTTCTGATATTAAAAACGCTGCCTTAGGCAGCGTTTTTTGTTTGTATCAAACTATTTATACCTGATGCTCAAACTGATACTACCTTCTAATACCAATTCCATTTGATATTTGATCAATTTGAATACGCCGAAAGGCGCAGATCCATCCTTGAGCGCTTGAGAAAAGGCCCTCCATGGGCACTTAGAAAAGAACACCCATGTAGTTTGACACTTTTCTCCATCAACAATATGGATAGAACTGTACCTTTGGGCTTTACGCTAGTTTCAGTTCAGCCAGCATCTTCTGTGATGGGGCAAAAAGGTACGCTCCCGTTACCGCGCTAGTAAAGCGTAATAACTGATCGGTTTTGCCATCAGTCACACCATACATACTTTCTAGCATCACTTTAAAGTTATGCAGTCGATTACAATAAGCAATAAACAGTAGACCATGCTCACCAGATACTGAACCATACGGCAGGCTATGGCGAACCAGTTTTAAGCCTTTGCCTTGTTCTTTAATATCGACTCGACCCACATGCGAAGCGGCCGGCACATCATCAAGCTCAATGGAATCTGGCTTAGTACGACCAATCACCTTTTCTTGTGCTGCTACGCCTAAACGATTCCAAGCCGGTAATTTGTGGATAAAGCGTTGCACCATCACATAACTGCCACCAGCAAATTCACCTTCAGGAATAATCGCCACTTCATGACGTTGTTCATCTTTCGGGTTCTCAGTACCATCAATAAAATCGGTCATATCACGGCAATCTAAATAACGATATCCGTAAGTTTCATCAACAATCTCAACATCTTGTTCGATTTGTTCCATCAGCTTGCGCAGCAAATAAAAATGCAAGTCATGGCGTAATGAATGACAATGCAATAACACATCAACATCGGTCGTCGGCGCAATAACATCCCCATTACCTAAAACAGAAAATGGTTCTAATTCTGCAGGCATCGCTTGATTCAGCTTCCCCCAAAAAGCATGAGTAAAAGATAACGATAAGACTAAATTCGCCCCAGATTGCTGTTGGTTAAGTTGCTCAACCAATGATGGCAGAGCTTGCAGTTGCGCTAAAACATGCGCATGATTTTGTTTTATTTTAATTAAACTATAGAGTGCAAATGGGTTTGCATCTGGCGTTATCGCCAATTGAGGTTGTGACATATTTTATTCCTTTTAAAATCCGCAACGTGGTACATATCCGTACTGCGTTAATCTAATTAATATGTGAGCTAATCTAATCAATATGGGGAGCCACAAAGGTATCTTTGGTTTTTTGTGACTGCAGCAAGAAAAGTAAAAACCAAATTAAGCCGAGCAAGGTTAAGGCATCACTCCAGTTGAACCTCCAATAGGTAAAACTTAAATGATAAAGGGTTAAACCAAATTGAATCGCGACGGTTAAAGTGGTGAGTAACCAACCTTGGCTTATTAACCGATTGAGCCATTTGCGTTCTGGCTTTCTAAGCCCAATACACCACGCTAACGCCACAACGGGTAATCCAACAATTAAACCTGCATATAAACTATTATTCACTGGGTAAATTAAAGTTAATAACTTAACACTCAAATCTCGGCTGGCACTGGCGACAATAAACACAATCCAAGCTTTAGCTAAAAATATCCAGCCTAACCATAACCACGCAGACGGTTTTAAGAAACCATTGTTATCATAATCTTCAATTGCGTAGCGCAAGTTAACTCCTTTATCCTTTAATTTAAATCCATCGCTTTGGGTCTGATTTTGATACCAATCTCAGTCATTCGATGATCCGATAGTGACTTAAATTGGTATTATCTGGTTTATCCTATTTTAGTCGATATAATAGCATTCTAGCCTGACACTTATCACCAGTCTATTTCGAAAATTCTTCACCCTTTTCAACAAGAAAGAGCAACAACCTTATGAAAGCGAAAAAAGACCTACCATCACCAGAAACCCAGCAAGAGGCAATGAAAGTTGCTCGTTCAATCCAAAAACCAAACCAAACGAAAGATCAAACTAAGTTGATAGCACAGGGGATCGAGAAAGGCATTACTTTATACAAAAAGCAGCAGAAAGAAAAACAACGTGAAGCCGATAAGTTACGTAAAAAGCAGCATAAAACCGAGAGCAATACGCCTACTACGCCCCATGATGAATCCATCGATTTAACATCAAATAAGCAAACCACAAACAACATCGCTTGGATATTGCTTGTGATCAGTTGGGTAGGTTTTATCGCGTATATTTCATTGGCGTGATCGAGAGAGCAGCGTCTTAATGGTTAAAACCTAAATCGTGGGCAATGTCGTTTTTCCAACCATGTAATTTCTGGCAATCGAAAGGGCCCCAATCGTTTACTGAATAATAGCCGTCATTATAGCGACAACCATCTTGGACAAATTCCAAATGGATACCTATCGCAGGTAAGGCTTTTAGTACATCTTGTATGGTTCGACGTGGCCATCCGGTTAATTCAATTAATTTTGGCACGTTGGGTCTTTCAATATCTGCGACTAATAGCGCTAAATACAGTCGCTTGGCAAAAACAGGGCTTAATTCCATTACAGATTCCTCAAAAATTCATTAAGTGACATTCCTTATTCACTTATTTACGCGACCCATTATGCGATATTACGAGTTCACCATTTTGAGTAGGATCAAAACATGCCACTATTATGTGTATTTCCAAAGCAATATGTGAATTTTCCAAGCAAATAGCTTTTTTAATCATTGTTCATTTATCTCCGCTCGCGAATTGTGTAGGATTCTTAGTCATAGAGGTAAGATAATCAAAGGGAAAATCAAATGATCACCATGTATGGCATTCCAAATTGCGACACTATCAAAAAAGCCAAAAAATGGCTTGAGCAAACCGGTATTGAATTCCAGTTTCACGATTATCGTAAACAAGGTATCGACCAAGCATTAATGCAAGATTTTTGTCAACGTTTTGGTTGGCAGCAAGTACTCAATAAACGCGGTACCACTTATCGTCAATTAACGCAGCAACAAAAAGACGATTTAGATGAAAGCAGCGCAATCTCGCTGTTAATTGAATATCCAGCCATGATAAAACGCCCGATCGTCATTTCAGCGACTTCAGGCATGATTGGTTTTAAAGCTGAACAATACGCAGACTTTTTTAAATAATTTATATTTCTCAATAGTTTTTAGTTTCAATACTTTCAAAATAAGGGAACACTCGGATGTCGAACACAGATAGCCCAGTACTCGCACTGGCCAAGGATTTACTGCAACGTCAATCAGTCACCCCTGAAGATGCCGGTTGCCAACAAGTGATGATTGAACGCCTAAAAGCATTAGGTTTTGAAATCGAAATCATGGTCTTTGATGACACCACCAATTTTTGGGCACGACGTGGCAACCAAGCGCCACTCTTCACGTTTGCCGGTCATACCGATGTTGTGCCTTCTGGACCAATTGAACAATGGCACACCCCTCCTTTTGAACCAACCATCATTGATGGCTATCTGCATGCTCGTGGCGCTGCGGATATGAAAGGCTCATTAGCCTGTATGGTGGTCGCGGTAGAACGTTTTATTGCTGATCACCCTGAGCACACAGGTTCGATTGCTTTTTTAATTACCTCTGACGAAGAAGGTCCATTTATTAATGGCACCACTCGCGTGATTGATACTTTGATGGCGCGCGATGAAATCATTGATATGTGTATTGTGGGTGAACCATCAAGTACCGATCATGTTGGTGATGTAATCAAAAATGGTCGTCGTGGCTCTATCACTGGCGATTTAGTGATTAAAGGTGTGCAAGGTCATGTCGCGTATCCACACTTAGCTAAAAATCCTATTCATCAGGCAATGCCGGCGTTATCGGAATTAGCCGCTACGGTTTGGGATAACGGTAATGATTTCTTCCCACCCACAAGTTTTCAGATCCCCAATATTGCCGCAGGCACCGGCGCATCAAACGTGGTGCCTGGTGAGTTACAGGTGCAATTTAACTTACGTTTTAGTACCGAACTCACCGATACGGATATTAAACGCCGCGCGCATGCCATTTTAGATAGCCATGGGTTAGATTATGATATCAAGTGGACATTGAACGGTAACCCATTCCTAACCTCGGAAGGGCCACTCATTGATGCCGTAGTCAAAGCAGTAAAAGCGGTCAATCATCAACCGGCACAGTTATTAACTACCGGCGGTACATCCGATGGGCGATTCATTGCTCGCATGGGCAGCCAAGTGGTTGAATTGGGTCCCGTTAATGCCACCATTCATAAAGTCAATGAGTGCGTCAACATTGCTGATTTAGAAAAGCTAACCGATATGTATCAAAAAACCTTGGAGAATTGTTTAGTCTAATGAAATACTCCCTTGAGCAGTTAACCGGATTGAGCCAAAGTCATCTTGAGTCCATCACGGTCGGTCAACGTCAATTTCTTATTCATAAAGAAATAAAATTAGCGTTACAAGGCTTAATTGCGTCTGCTCAAGGCCATGGTTTTGATTTTTCGATTGCCAGCAGCTTTCGCGATTATCAACAACAAGCCGTTATTTGGAATAATAAATTTAGTGGTCAACGTCCGATTTTAGATAATCAAAGCCAACCATTAGACAGCTCATTATTAAGCGCATTAGAGAAGATCCATGCCATTATGCGATGGTCGGCGCTACCCGGTGCCAGTCGTCATCATTGGGGATGCGAGTTAGATATCTATGCACATAACTGCCTACCCGAGAACACCAAGTTACAACTTGAGCCTTGGGAGTATCAAACCGGTCATCAAGCAGAGTTCTCCGATTGGCTACAACAAGCGTTACCACAATACGGTTTTTATCTCCCCTATCAACAAGAATTAGGTGGGGTCGCCATTGAACCTTGGCATATCAGCCATGGTGAAACCAGTCAAATGATGCAAGATCAACTCACTCCTGATGATCTACAACAAGTTTGGCAGCAATATCCATTTTTGGGGCTAGAAACTGTATTGAAAAATCAGCAGACGCTCTATAATCAATACATCATCAATGTGACGCCTTACCAAGCGCCATAACACAGGATCTGCAGTATGGAGTACATTACTAACCCTTGGGTGATAAGCCTGATCATCGTGGTCTTTATTATCGGCAACTTAGCCTCAATGAAGCATTTAGGTCAAACGCATTTGGCGCGCAAAAACCCCAACAAAAAGACCGAACTTGAAAAGCTGATCGCCATTTATAAAGAAAAAGATGCACAAGAGCAAAAGACCTCAACATCACAGCCAAATAAAGAAAACCCATCTCAAAAATCAGATGATTAATACCAATCAATAAAAAACCGCCAACTCAAAGCTGGCGGTTTTTTTGTATAAAGTAATAGCGCTAAATATTACTCGTTATCTTTCTTTTCCTGCTCAGCCACTTGACTGGCTTTCGAATTATTATCTAAGTAAGCCTGCAATGCAGGGATAAAGGATTCCATATCACTTTCAGGGATCGGTTTACCTTTACTGTCGGTCACATTGATTGAGGTTCGGTTATCTAAATCGCCAACCAAGAAAGTATATTTACCATCTTTAATGGAGAGTGGTCTGATATTGATTTCACTCCAAACCTCATCATCCAGCGCTTCATATTTCGTTTCCACCGTGCCTTGCGATTGGTTTTTATCATCAACCGTAAAGCCCATTAATGGTAATACGCCCGCAAACTTAGACCACATCACATCATACGGAGCACGAGCAATGATCACAGGTAAACCGCTTCGGTCTTTACCCATGGTAACCGGAATTTTATTCAATAACTCAAGTGCTCGAATACGGGCTTCTTCGGTCACTTGTTTATCATATTGATTGGTGATGTTATTCACCATATTACTGGAATAACGGTCTTCGATTTCTGGGGTGAGATCGAGCTCTTTAGTGTTTTCACGAAATTGCACCAATATCACTTGGAATGCATAACGATTATTCTGTTCAATGCGGTCAATTTTATAACGTGCTGCGATTGGGAAAGATTCATCTTGCGCGCTTAAATCGACCCAATCGGTTTCAATCGAGGTCGGCGTATCTTGGCGTAATTTAATCTTTTTATCGCTAATGGTGGTATGGATCATACCCCATACTTTATCCAACTCATCTTTGCTGACTAACCATAAGATCACACTGTTATCACTGCGTTCAACTCGCGCACCAGGAATGAGTTCTAACACTTCTTGTGGAGGGCGGATATCAACATCACGACCAGTAGCGCCTTTAAAATCCCCTTGAGGAATATTGTATTGCGGGTAAAACTGCGGCTGAGCATCAGCTTGCAGTACCCATTGTTGGTCAAGCTTAGTATCTAAATATTTAAAATCATCTTTGGCTTGACGGCGTGAAGCAGGGTCGCCTGAACAAGCAGACAACACCAAAACAGCAAGCGAGCTAAGCACAAGTTGATGGGAAAACTTCATATGGTTTGAAACTCCTGAAATACATTTTGGTCAATATCTGCTAAAGGTCACCTTCGATGAAAGCCATCACCGTTATCGGTTATCGCCCCACACTGTTATTGAATACCAGCGTCTTTTAATGCTTTCTCTACAATAGGTTGTGCTGATGCACTTAATTCAGTTAGTGGTAAACGTAAATCGCCTTGAGCAATCAAGCCTAATTTATGTGCCGCCCATTTAACAGGAATAGGGCTCGACTCGACAAAAAGATGCGTATGAAGTGGCATTAATTGTTGATTGATTATCTCAGCTTGGTCGTATTTACCTTGCGCTGCCAGAGAGAACATAGTCGCCATTTCTGCTGCTGCAATATTATTGGTCACTGAAATAACGCCATCACCACCCAGCTTAACAAACTCTAAACCAGTCGCATCATCACCACTTAATAAAACAAAATCGTCGCCACAGAATTCGCGAAACTGTTTCACGCGCGAGGTATCACCGGTAGCATCTTTTACACCAACAATTTTATCTAATTTAGATAAGCGCCCAATGGTTTCTGGTAGCATATCGACCCCAGTGCGACCAGGTACATTATATAAAATCACCGGCACTTCGCTCACTTCAGCAATCGCTTTGTAATGCTGATATAAGCCTTCTTGAGTTGGCTTATTGTAATATGGCGTCACACTTAGGCAACCAGCAACACCTGAGTTATTGAGTAAGCGACTAAAAGTGACTGCTTCATGAGTGGCATTAGCGCCCATTCCTGCAATCACTGGAATACGTCCGGCTGAAAATTCAACCACTTTATTCACAACTTTAACATGCTCTTCAACGGTTAAAGTGGCTGACTCGCCGGTGGTACCGACCGCCACAATCGCACTCGTTCCAGACTTAATGTGATATTCCACTAGTTGTTTGAGACTATCATAGTCAACTTCATCGCTATGATTAAAAGGCGTAACTAGTGCAACGATGCTTCCTGAGAACATGGTTTTCTCCTTATAAATTCTATTGGCATGTTACTTTAACCCCATCAATAAAGACAAGCACTCTCCCTACCTTTCTCGACATTTACCACTAAATAATGTCATCTATCCTCTTTACAGCCACAAACCACTCATAAATAACAAATATGGTGATGAAAATTATTGATCTTATACGCTGATCACGGAGCGAGTAATGTGTGCTAACATGATGGCCTCTTTCATAAGGACGATGGAACTCGCATGCATCACTTAGTTATTACCGCAATCGGCACCGATAGGCCCGGAATTTGTAATCGAATTACTAATATCATCTCGCAAGCCAGCGGCAATATAATTGATAGTCGCATCGCCATTTTCGGCAGCGAATTTACCTTAATCATGCTAGTTTCTGGAGAAGCATCGGCCATTACTCGTATTGAGACCCTTTTGCCTGTTATGGGTTCCGCTCAAGATTTAATGGTTGTGATGAAACGCACCGCCACCCATCAAACGCCAAGCTATATTTATAAAATCGATATAAAAATAGAAGCCGAAGATAAAGTGGGTCTCATCGATGCTTTCACTCATTTCTTTTCTCAAAGAGAGTTGAGTATTTCCAAGTTAAGTGCCAAAACCCTTACTAAAGAGACCGATCCCCAGGCTCATCAAAAACACTTTTCAATCAGCATGACAGGCCTTAGTAAAGACGCGCCAGTCCCTGATGGGTTACAAGCCGACTTTAACCAATTATGCCAATCACTTGCAGTCACTGGCACAATTAAAATTAGTTATCACGAATAAAATAATATAAGGATATAGCATGCAAACCTTAACTGCTGGCGTCCCTGCGCCAAATTTTGCCTTACAAGATCAAGACGACAACACCGTTTCTCTAAGCGGTTTTAAAGGTCGTAAAATTCTGTTTTATTTTTACCCTAAAGCGATGACACCTGGCTGTACCGTTCAGGCACAAGGTTTACGTGATATTAAAAGCGAACTTGATGGATTAAATATTGCGGTACTTGGTGTCAGCATTGATGCAGTCAAACGTTTAGGGAAATTCATTGAGCGTGACCAGTTAAACTTCACGCTATTATCCGATGAAGATCACGCGGTGGCAGAGCAATTTGGTGTGTGGGGCGAAAAGCGTTTTACCCTTAGAAAAAAAGAATGACAAAAAACTTTGACATATTTTTATGACAAATCTATCTTTGATATGTGGGTAACATATCGAGGATTGTTTTGTGATAGAAACGTACAAAGAAAAATGTTCTGATGTTTATGATGACTACCGACTTCTTTCTGTCGAAGTCGATACATTAGCAAAACTGAAATTCTCTACAAATACCGATACTGAATCAGGGGAAGTGACATACTCTCCCGACCTCTCTCCTTCCAATCTAGAATCACGCATAAAGAAAACCGATATCATCGTTGCCCCTGACGGTAGAGTGGTTTATCCGCAGTCTCTTTACCTAGTATCTAAATTGCGTGGTGAAGCAGCGGTAAAAGACACTGGTTCAATAGCAAAAGGTTTGCTGGCTTTCACTCGTTATTTGGATTCGACTCACTACCCTCAATTTGATGATGGTCATGAAATACCATGTGATTACCTAACGTATAAAAGCCTATCGAAGTACGAAGAAGAAGGGGCACCTTGGCGATTTGCTGAGTTTCTACTTGCGAACTGCAATAATATTGAAGGAGCTAATGGCAATGAAGCTTTTAGTTTATCTACCGCTAGAAGTTATATGAGTGCCGTGATTGGATTCTATAAATGGATGCAAAAATACGGCTACATCAAAAATAACGATCGGAATGTTGTTACCCACTACACAACTGGAGCTGTGCATCATGAGTTAAACCAACACGATATGTTGGCTCACACAAAATCAGGCTCTGAACGTACTTATGAAACCTCCAATATCATGAAGATGTTTCCTAAAAAAGAAAACACACCTGCCCATAAAAAACTCAAGCCCATGCACCCCGAGCACAAAGCTTTATTTAATGAGCATATAACGTCACTCCCAAAGACGACAAAACTCATATTTCAGCTATGTGTAGAAGCTGGACTTAGAATAGATGAAGCCATTCACTTCCCCGCTCACGATATCGGAAACGCTGACTACAGTGATTTAGAAACTGTACCTGTCAAAATTACTCACACTAAAGGCAGCAAGGAGCGTACCGTTGCAATCCCCATCGAGCTGTATGGCGAGTTGGAGGTACACAAAGAAAGTCACACTCAACTTAAAAACCTAAGTAAGCGCAATGAACTTGTTCAGGCAGGCAGCGAAATAGATAACGTTAAGTACCTGTTCCTCTCAAACAAAGGCGTGCCTTACTCAGCCAATACATTAGAAACGCACTTTTCAAACCTTAGAAAGCAGATTCGCGAAGTGGACTCTTCTTGGTATTACCGTATTCATGATTTACGTTCTACCTTTGCCACTCATTGGCTTTGGAGAGAGTCAAAAGAGCGTGATGTAGACTATGACTACCTTATGGATGAATTGGCTCAATTAATGGGGCACGCTAGCACATCAACCACTGAAAAGTACATTAAGTACATGAATAAACTGGACGACCAAATCAACATGGCTAAGGCCAAAAACCGTAAAATAAACGGAGGTTGGTCGTAATGGCGAAAAGTAAAATCGCAAAACAGTCCGAGGCCATTAATCATGTGCGCAATAATCAAAATGTCACTCCTTTGAATTTGACGATCCCTTATAAAGATACGAATTCGACTCAAGTAAAGCAGTTCGATGTTTCTCACCTATTGCATTTAGGGGGGAGCAAAGAAAACGAAAAGATAAACAGTCGAGCCGTATTTATCAGGTCTTTTTGCAAAAAAGCTAATCAATATGTCAGCAATGGTAATTCAGCACGTACCGTCACAGAAAACTACAATAACTTACACGCTTACCTTGCTTTTTGTGATGCAATAAATGTTAACCCATTCACCGAAAACGGCTATTTGAAGCTTGCTGGCAACGATGGCGAGTTAAGGCATCGTATCAAGATGCTTACCCCTTCAAAACGCCTATGGGAATACAATCACGGTGATGAGTTAGGGATTAAAGAATCTTCCGCTTCAGCAATACTTTCATATCTTCGTACTGCCCTTGAATGGTGCGGCTTGCCTATTTCCGGTTGGGCGAGAAACCACCGAAGGTTTACTGGAGAAAAAACGCCGTTTAAGAGGTACTCAGATGAAGAAGAAAAGCTTCTGGTTACACGATTAGAGACATTATTTTTCACTCTAGCGCCACAGCTCATTGCAGCTAAAGAAAGCTATACCCCTTTACCAGAAACACTGCCTCTTATCATTAGACTTGGTTTGCATGAAGAAACAGTTCACATCCCGACATCGTTGGAATCTCGACGGGGAAATCGAAGCAAAAGTGGTACCACAGTTAATACTGGCTCTGCCTTTAACCTTATGATGGGCGCTGCTTATCATTTAATGTGCTTTTTCACATCACTGAACGACAGCAACATTCGAAACATTGCCCACCCAATTCACGTTCATACAGAAGAGCGAGATAAGAGCCTGCAAGTAGTCAAAGTCTCAAGCTATAAACCTCGCGCCAACAGTGAAGTCGATGCTCTGTTGGTAGGTGAGCAATTTGACGTTGATAAGCGTGATGGTGTGAAGTTTATTCGATTACTCGAACGACTATCCAAGCTATATAGCAATAGTGAAGATGGCTCAGAGTTAATATTCACCCTCAATAATCACGCTGATGTGAATCATACCTTTAATTTGGCAGAGATAAATAAAAGGCTCGTTAACCAACTACACCTGCTATCTCCATATAGGGCTGATAGCCTACCTTGGTTTAAAGCGTTGTTTTACGCCTATCGAAACCAACAGTGCATCACATTAAAGAAGATCGTGAATCACTTAGGTCGCAATGTAGTTCATAAGGAAGTGCAGGCATCTAGCAAAAGTAATGCAGTAGCCGGGGCGAGCAACAGTGCCTACTGCATTTTATCTTGTTACACAGACTTACCGCTCAAAGGAATTTTACTTCCACTCACCTACTCAGAAAAAGATAGTGATGGCAACGTTACCGTTTCTTTTTACTATAGAAATGGCGAACATGAATGCTTCAAAGTCCCTGCTTCTGATTTAGCGCTAATTAAAGCGATTGAGCGATGTGCGACAGAAAAAGCAGACAAACAGCCTAAGAAATACGAACGGCTGCTTTTAGCAAAAACTTCCCAAAATATTCCTTCAGATTGGGAAGGCATCAGCCCTATTTCATCAAACCTAATAAGCAGGTGGTCTGCTGAAACCAACCATTACTATTTATCCCTTCAATCAAGCCGCTGGCGAGAAATGAACAGCAACCAAGCTTATGCCGAAGGAGGAATTCAAACCGTTCAAAGCTTGCTGCAAAACAAGCAAGAAACAATAGAGAGAAGTTACATCAACGGGCTTCCACCCCTCAATAAAGTCATTCTCTCTCAGGGTATAGAGGTCATCGAAAATCTCTTTGACAATAACTTAGAGCAAGCAAAAGACGCTGTGGCTAAAAGACGTGGTATTCCTATGCTGACATGCGAGGAAGGTGAGAAAAAGCGTAAAACTAACCCCAATGGAATCGCCTGCAGTGGTAAGCAAGTCATTATCGATGATAAGAATACACAACGTGAAACGAACTATGCGCTAGGCGTAGACTTGCCTTGTGCCGAGTTTGATATGTGTCACAAGTGCCAATCTGCCAAAGCGGTAGATGAGGTTGACGCTATTTATAAGCTTATTTCATACATCGATGTTTTAAAGGAGGGGCTTGATATGTTCCCCGATTCGAAAGGAGAGGCCCTAGAAAAAATCGAGCAGTTTGAGTTTACGCTAGATGGGACAAGTGACGATGTATTCGATGAAGCTATGAGCAAATTTAATACCCAAGGTCGTCACCCACGAGTGTCCATCGACCATGCGATTCTATCCCTATAGTTACGGGAGCTCACATGATAAAACCCTTTGACCTAGAGCACCAAAACAAGCTTATTAAAGCGCAACAAAACGTTGGCGTTCATGCCAATTACTTAATAGATGTATTAAAGCCAGCGATTGAGCGCGGCGATTGGGATGAACTCGAAGCCCTTGAGATAGGCTTTACAGTAACAGGTGAATCGCTAGGTAAAATTGGCGATGATGAGGCTTGGAGAAACCTACAGCCTTATATTGACCCGCAAACAAAGAACAACCAAGCACTAAACTTTACGAACGATGGTAGAGTAATTGAGCGCAATCTAAAAAATGAGCTTAAAGCTCTCCTTCTTAAAATGATGTGGTTTTCGCCTCATGACCATTCCTTTGGTAGTCTTTATGACACGCTAAAAAATCTAAAAAAAGTCATCAACCCACTCTTAAATGAGGGACTTAACACGCTGTCTGCGCTGAACTTTGACCGACTCGAAACTTGGTCGCTAACAGGCTTTACCGATATCGATTTTGAAAGACAGTCAACTTACAACGGGTTAAACCGCCTTTATCTAGAGGCCAAAGGCTTGCCATTTAAGGTTAACCTAAATAAAAAACTTAACGCCTCAGATTTTGGTTTAACGCTTAAAGAGGCTAAACAATATACCGTCGTTCCACAAAGGCTCTACTATATGGGGCTTCAAAAGTCGGAAGATGTGATTAATAAAGCTTACGCTCTTCGTAATGAACTAGGGCAACTAGCAGATTATATTACCACCTACTCTAACAAAGCCTATGTAGGTTATGCTAAGTATCTGGTCAGTGGTGACACTAGAAGAAAAAACGGCAGTATCAACTGGTATTTAGGTAAGACAGGTAAAGAAAATAAGAAGCGCACCATTGCTTTTCAACAAGCCTTCACCGCCCTGCATTCTCCAAATGAAGATGAAATATTGACGCTTCTTCACCACCATAAACCAGAGATAAAGAACAAATACATTGATAACTTCCACACCGAACGAGAGCTAACGATTGGGCGATGGACAATCACCAACATAAGAGGGGCTCTTGCGCTTTTTAAGACACTTAACGGTGGTTGCTTATGGGGATTAATGGCTCGAACAGGGATGAGAGGCGATGAAATGTATAACCTGAACACCGCTCAGGGCTGTACCGAAGAAATAATCGAACGCCAGAATATATATGTTATCCATGCCGACTTATCAAAAACCACCAAAGGCTCTCAATCAATACAAGATGAGTTTGTTACCACCGAGATTGGTATGAAAGCTTATGAAGTTCTTCAAGCGCTGCACACACCACTTAGAAAAAGGCACCCTAGCTCACAATCCTTCTTCCATAAAATAAAAGAGGATTTTAGTGAAGTAGGCAAAGCAGCAATAGGAAAGCACTCTCAAGCTTGGTTTAAACATGCAATGAGTGAAGAGCTTACGCTAACCAATGAAGACCTAATTGACCTAAAAGTATCTGACCCCAATTTATCGTTTGAATTGGGTAGGAATTACGAGTTTACGCCACACCAACTTCGCCGCTCTTTTGCTTACTACTTAATTGGTTACGAGCTTTGTAACTTCCCGCAACTCAAACAGCAATTTAGTCATGTGTCTATGGCAATGACGCGACACTACGCTAAAAATGCCAGTAAATTTCAAAAAATCAGACAAAAGAAAAAGACACTAGCGAATGAAATTGATGAAGAACGAATCGACCAAAAAGCCCATGTCTACTTAAGCATATATGAGAAATTGGCAAACAAAGAAAGAGTTGCAGGCGGTAAAGGTAAAGAGTTTGCTAAAAGCATGACCAAAACTAACCGTAACTTATTCAGAGACAAGGTGGATAATGACATGCTTTCTCTTAATTATTGGAAAAAGCAAATTCGAACTCAAAATCGCCACATTCATGCTGTTGCACCGGGGGTATATTGTACTTCTACTACCTGCGGTTTAAGAACGCTCGTTAACCTAATGGAGTGTGTAGACTGCAAGAATGATTACATCGTAGATGCCGTATTTGCTGAATCAAAGCGTAAAGAAGCCGAAATTCACATGCTTTATGATATTGAAAATAACGAACTCACTCCTCAAACCGCCTCTGAATCTTATATTAAAGTTCAAGCTGCTGAGCGTATTATGGATGATTTAGGTATCGACTATGAGCCTGTCGTTTTTCCTGATGAAATTAAGAATTTACTGATCCCTTACGGAGTGGTTTCATAATGTCACAGGTAACCAAAAACAAGCTAATCAAAGCATTGGAAAGATTATTAGATGGTGATGCAGCGAAGATGACATCGAAAGAGCTGCGTAACAAAGCACGAAAGGGTAAGCTCAAAATCAACAATAGCAATGTTGAAAAAGAAGCGGGCCTCTCAACTGGCGCACTCAGAAGGCACGATGACGTTGTTCTGATGATAAAAAATAAGTCATTAGAGGTCCAAGTTGCTCAAGATGAGACTACTAACTCCCCTATTGCTGTGCTTCAAAAAGAAATAAAGGCACTCAAAGGTGAAAGAGCGCAAGCGAATAAGAAGAAAAAAGAGTATTACGACGAAGCACAATGTCATAAGGATGCGTTAGCTAACCAAGCAGCCACTCATGTAAAGATAGTTCAAGAACTAATGGATATGTTGCATGAAAGTCAACGAGAAAAAGCTATGGATAAAATCGTCTCGTCTCGTCCAGACAATGTTATTACACCCCAATTTAGAAAACTAAAGTAGCGTTTATCACTACAACTAAAAATATCGTCCTGTTTAGTGTGATCACTAGACAGAATAATTGAGCTACTCCATCATTGTATAGTTTAGCGATGGATTGATGCACTAGACAGGACAATTACAACAACATTTAAGGAAATATACATGACAATTGAAGTTGGACAAATCGCACCAGATTTCACGCTCTTAGATCAAGACAGCAACCTCGTGACGCTTTCTGGTTTTAAAGGGAAAAAAGTGCTGCTGTACTTTTATCCTCGTGCGAGCACCCCCGGTTGTACAACTCAAGCTGAGGGACTTCGAGATTCAAAAGAAGAGCTAGATAAATTAAATGTTACTATTCTCGGTGTGAGTCCTGATACACCGACAAAACTGACAAACTTCATCAATAAAAAAGAACTTAACTTCACGTTACTAGCTGATGAAGATCATGCTGTCTGCGAAAAGTACCTTGTCTGGCAACTCAAAAAATTCATGGGTCGAGAAAATATGGGGGTTGTTCGTACAAGCTTTCTTATTGATGAAGAAGGTAATGTTGAACACGTATTTAATAAGTTCAAAACCAAAAACCACCATGAGGTTGTTTTAGACTTCCTAAATAACAAATGATCTCGAACTGTAGTGGAGGTAGACCATAATTGGGTATATAAGAGTTTCTGACTCACGTAAAGCCGATAGTGGACATCAACACGAGACGATTAAGTCATACTCATCAAAGCCCCACTTGGTTATTACTAAGTGGGGAGCCATCTCCCTCAGCCAACTTACTCATACAAGTACCGCTGAAACCCGATAAAGGTATCTCGTATTGCCAAAGGCGACCCAAATTCAGCTGCTGCATCGTTAATGGTATTGTATTTTAGCTCCACCAAACTGCGCATTTTCCTTGGTGATAACTCTTGTTCACCATCTTCGATGTATTTATCCAAGATGAATTCAATAAACTCAATTTGCTTATAAGAAAACTCACTACTGATACCCGGTTTAGCCGTCGCGACTCGCTCTGTTCTTGTATGCGTTTCTCTTGCATAGGCAACATAAGATAATAAGTCATACACATCGCTATCTTTAGCATCGATGATCTCTTTCATGCTATCGAGCTTTTCATCGTCGTAACCCGCTTCGTGTAGATCAGTTAGTAATTTTTCACGGGTACTTGGGTTACTCCATACCTCACGTAGTTCATCTTCGTTTCCAAAGAACCGAGGCAAATCACCGAATAGCTGCTCAACAAATTGTTTTGCTGTAAGCATATCTCCATCAGCTCCCATAAACAGGACGCTTTTCATGTGCTGTATTTGACGAACTTTGCCATCATTGAGCGTGATAAATATTTTTTCAGGTCGTTGTTCCGGTGGAATATCATCAATATCACAGCTACAAGGCGCATTTCCGCAGTTGTCGCAAGGATCTATGCCTATGTCGCCACATTGGCAGGGATTTTGATTGCATTCATCACAAGGCTCGTTTGATGGCCCATCTTCGCAGTTACACGGATTAAACCCACAAGTCTCACATATGCAAGTACACGGTACTTCATTACAAACATCACAAGGATCTTCGACTGGTGTTTCTTTGGGCGGTAGTGGCTCACCATCCCATTCAGGATCGGCAAAGTTATAATGCGCTTTTACAAAGTCATACACAGTGAAAAATGATTTACCATCAAACATGCGTGTGCCACGGCCAATGATCTGCTTAAACTCAATCATGTTTTTACATTCACGCATGAGCACAATGTTTCGCACGTTACGGGCATCTACGCCTGTCGATAACTTACGTGAGGTCGTTAATATGGTTGGAATGGTTTTTTCATTATCACAGAATGTGCGCAGGTCATTTTCACCTGCTGCACCATCGTTGGCGGTAATACGCACACAATAGCTGGGGTTGGTTGTCCAGCCTTGCTTTACGGCGTATTGATTAATAAAATCGCGCACCATGCCTGCGTGCTCTTGAGTAGCACAAAACACAATGGTTTTCTCAGATGGGTTGATATGATCCATCCAGTATTGCACGCGTTTTTGCTCACGCTGAGGCATGGTGATAATGCGATTAAAGTCGCTTTCTTTATAAACCTTACCTGCTTCAGGTTCGCCTTTAAAGGTGACGGCATCGCCCGGGGTATACACGTACTCATCCATCGTACCGACAATGGGATACACCTTAAATGGCGTCAAGAAACCATCGCTAATGCCTTGTTTTAAGGTGTAGCTGTAAACAGGGTCGCCAAAATATTTATAACTGTCGGCATTGTCAGTGCGTTTTGGCGTAGCGGTTAAGCCTAATTGAACTGCAGGAGAAAAGTAATTAAGAATCTCACGCCACGAGCTTTCATCATTCGCACCACCACGGTGACATTCATCAATAATGATAAAATCAAAGAAGTCTTCTGGGTATTGTCTGAAATTACAATCACTCGTATCGCCGATAACCGCTTGTTCAAAGTCTTCGTCTTCAGCCTCTTCCATGTCTGCGCTATTTAGCTTAGCAGCGTTCTGCGCAGAGTCAGTCATTAACGTTTGGAAAATGGCCATAAAGATACTGGCGTTTTTAGGCACACCTTTGGCTTTTTTAATTTCGCTTGGGGTAATACGCACTACCGCATCATCACCAAATGCGCCAAAGTCGTTAAAGGCTTGTTTAGTTAATACATTACGGTCAGCTAAGAATAGAATACGAGGACGTTTTTTAGCGTTACTTGGGTTCTTGGCTGCTTGTAAACTCCAACGACTGTTGAACAACTTCCATGATAATTGAAAGGCAATACAGGTTTTACCCGTACCTGTAGCAAGCGTAAGTAGAATACGGTCTTTGCCTTTTGCTATTGCCTCTAACGCTTGGTTAATGGCATTTTCTTGATAATAACGAGGCTGCCAGTCGCCTTTGCATTCAAAGGGGATTTTGGCGAAGTTTTCACGCCAAGTGCTTGTGAACTCTGGTTCAGCTTTACCATCATCGCCATTAAAGGCAATCGCCCACATTTCTTCGGGGTTTAAATAACGGTTAACTAACTGCTCATCACCCGTGAGCATATCAATTTGGTAAATGTCATGACCGTTAGTGGCATAAGCAAAACGACATTGTAAACGTTGAGCGTAGTCTTTCGCTTGGCGCACACCTTCGGTATAACTTAGGCTTTCACGTTTGGCTTCAACAGCGGCAAGTTTACGACCTTGAAACTCTAAAACATAATCTGCACTGAGTTTTGAGCCACGTTTACCGCCACCTAAAATACGCCCATCCGTAATGCCCACCTCACGGCGAATAAAGCTGTGGTCAGCCTTACCCCAGCCATCTTGTGTCAGCTTAGGCGAGATTAGTTCTGCGCGTGTTTCAGATTCATTCCTATTCATGACACTTACCTGTGTTATTGCTTTTGTTATTAGTCGGTCGTTGCGGTTAATTCACCACTAAAGGCTTTTTGTAAGATGGATTTTTTAAGTTCATCTATCGCTACTAACTTTTTCTTATAAATAGCTATTACTTTATCAACCTCATATTGAAGATTCTCTATCTCTGCAACTAAACGAAATTGCTCATCGACACTAACAGGGATATTAACTAATTCATTATGAACAAAATTTCTATTTAGTGTTGGAACACCAGCGCCACTTGTGAATCTAGATAAATCAAAGTACCTAAGTAACCATGAAATGAATTTTTCATTATTTCCATGAAATTCTTTGATGTACAAGGCTGTATTAAGCGGCCAAAAATCTTCTTTTATATAATAGACATTACCTATGCTTCCAGAGCGACCAGTCACAACTCCCGGACCAGTTACTTTAGCTTCAACATGAGTATCAGTGATGCCGCTAGAGCTGACTAAAGGATATTTTCCTTTAGAACGAAGTCGCTTAGGAAGGTCAAATCCCCTTTGCAAAACACATACTTCAATCAGTTTTTTCTCAACCCAACCTTCACCTTTTTGGCTAAAGACTTGTTGCAGGTAGCTGTCAAATAACTCGCGGGCATTTTTTAGGTTTTGTTCGGTTTTAGCGCGGGTTTGTTCTAAGTCGGCAAACACGGTGTCGAGCAATGCCACAATGCGTTTTTGTTCTGAGGTTGAGGGTAAATCGACAGTTAATCCTTGAAGCTTTTTAATAGTCAAAGTATCAACAGTTGCACCATTTCCTTCATCTAATTGTTCTTTCATCAATGAAGATTTAAGCCACAAATTGATATATCTGCTTTCAACATCTGAAGTTCTCTTTAACCAAAGGACACTTGCATCTTTAAAATAGAAGCGATCTTCATCTCGAACAATATAAGAATTACCAATAGTACCAATAGCAGTTATTACTATATCTCCTGCACTTGGGACTCCATACTTTTCAGAATATTCTGCATAAAGTTCTTCTGTAATAAAAAGATCATTATCTACATAGCCATTTTGCGACAGCTTTGTTATTTCACGGCCACGGTAAAAAGGAACGCCTGATGTTTGCCACTGTGCCTTTAGAACTCTCTTACTTGAACCTATTTTAAATAAATCACTTAACTTAACTTTTTGAGTCATTACAACAACTCCTGAATCTTAGCTAAAATTGCCTCTGATTCTTTATCTAATGCAATAATGTCATCAATAATCACTTTAGGCTCACGCAGTGGCGCTGCTTCTTCAACGTTAGGGTTTTTAACCGATAAGTCATATGTCGTTTGGTCAATATCGCTAATGGCTAAAGACCATGATTTATCGGTTTCACCTGCCTTTAAGTCACTCATGGCCGTTTTTTGCAGAGTAACAAACTCGGCTAAATCTTTGTCGTTTAATGGGTTGGTTTTACCCATGTTTCTGCCAACGTTCAGCTCGTAAAACCATGTATTAAGTGTTGGTTCTCCTTTGGTGAAGAACAACACCACGGTTTTAACTCCAGCGCCTAAAAATGTTCCGCCGGGGCAATCAAGCACGGTATGTAAATTACAGTTTTCGAGTAGTTCTTTACGCAGTTTGATGGCGGCGTTGTCGGTGTTACTTAAAAAGGTGTTTTTAATAACCACAGCGGCTCTACCACCGGGTTTAAGCATTTTAATAAAGTGCTGTAAAAACAAGAAGGCGGTTTCACCGGTTTGAATGGGAAAGTTTTCTTGTACTTCTTTACGCTCTTTGCCGCCAAAGGGTGGGTTTGCCAGTATGATGCTGTGTTGGTTACTTGGCTGAATGTCTTGCAGGTTTTCACTTAAGGTATTGGTGTGTAATACGTTAGGCGCTTCAATGCCGTGCAGAATCATGTTCATGATGGCGATAACGTAAGCGAGAGACTTTTTCTCTTTGGCGTAAAAGGTATCGTTTTGTAGGGTTGCTAAATCAGTCGTACTTAGTTTTACTTTCTCGCGACCACCTTGGCGAAGGTAATCAAAGGCTTCACATAAAAAGCCAGCAGATCCCGCGGCTCCATCATATATAGTTTCGCCAATTTTGGGCTGTATTACGTCAATCATCGCGCGGATCAATGGGCGAGGCGTATAGTATTCGCCACCGTTACGACCCGCATTACCCATGTTTTTAATTTTAGCTTCGTATAAATGGCTAAGTTCGTGCTTTTCATCTTGCGAGCGAAAACGTAGTTGGTCTACTTTTTCTAGGGCATCACGCAATGAGTAACCGCTTTGAATTTTGTTTTTTATTTCGCTAAAAATCTCACCAATTTTGTATTCAATGGTATTGGCGTTGTCGGCTCGTTGTTTAAAGCCTTTTAGGTACGGGAATAATTGACCGTCAACAAAGTTCATTAAATCGTCACCCGTTAAGGCGTTGTTGTGGTCAAACTTACCATCGGCATCTTTTGGCGCTGCCCATGCACTCCATCGGTAAGGCTCGTCGATGATGTATTCATAAGTTTCCATCATCATTTCGGCTTCTTGTAACTTGGTAAACTCTAAATCATCAAGGTACTTTAAAAATAACATCCACGATGATTGTTCGGTGTAATCTAGCTCGGAAGAGCATCCTGCGTCTTTATGGAAGATATCGTCGATGTTTTTGAATACTTGTTCAAACATTATTTTTCCTAGTGAGCATTCGCTCTTATTTGATGATGCTTTTCAGTGAGATTTATTTTCTAAGGCATTAAGTACAGCGTACCACCCATTAAATTTTCTGATTGGATTTTTTAGCTTCTAGCGAGCAAATCAGAGCTTCTCTTTCTTCTATACTCATTTCGGCAGTAAGGCAGGCTAATTTGGCTGCACTTTCATCCTCACAAAAAAAGTAGCTTAAAGGTACGCCTAGTTCATCTGCAAGCAACTTCAGGGTTTGAATGTCTGGAGTATGCTTGCCTTTCTCATATTGATTCATTCTAGGGCTTGCTGAACTTTCATCCATGCCTATATGAACCCCCAACGCTTTTTGGGAGAGATTCGCTTTTTTGCGTGCTTCTTTAAGTCGCACTGGAATTGGATTATTGAACGCCACTTATAATTCATATCTCTGAGCCAAGGTTAACTAAGATTTTCTTAGTTTTGATCATTTCTGTATACTAAGCAATTCTTAGTATTTGGTGGGTATGTGTGAACAAATGAAAAAAACTATAAAAGTCGGCGAGTTGGTACGCAAGTTATTGATTGAAAATGAGATGGATGGATTTTCGATCACAGAGGCTCGGAATGCCTTTGTTGAGCTTGAAGAAACAAGCAACGATCTTATCGAAGCGCGGAAACAAGTCTATCGCTTGATCCTACGGTTCGAGAAGAATGGATTGCTTTTTAGTGAGGGGGCGGGCCGAAATAAAAAATATTTTCGAAGTGAAGTATTTAAACAGCAGTACCCTCTTCAAGTTAGTCCCAAAAAACTCGACACTGAACAACGATCAAATATTTCAGATTATTCGATATTAGTAAGTGAGCGTAATGAACATTCGGCTGAGCTAGAAATCACACTGAATGAAATTAATGCGTACCGCTCCCTTATTTCTCGTTTTCCTGATTTAGAAAAAAGAGTGATGCCATTTCTACAAGAGTCAAAAGAGCGTTCGGTATCGCTGCTAGGAAAGGTGAATGCTTTTACCCATGTACTCAACGTACTTTCTGAGGGAGAAACGTCATGTTAAGGGTATGGCAAACAAAATGTTCCCAAAAAGCCCTCGAAAAATATAATGATAATCACAACCATTTCTTTTGCCAAGCCACTCCGGGAGCAGGTAAAACAGTGCTTGCGGCTGAAGTCGCATCAAGGTTACTACAAAGTGATATGGTCGATCTGGTATTGTGCTTTTCGCCGTCATTAACGGTTTCGAATGGAATTAAAAAAACTTTTTCACTTGCTCTGAGCTGTGCATTCAATGGTGGATTAGGGGCTATTGGGCAGTCATTAACTTATCAATCTATCCAGTTTCTTAACGATGACTTCTGGAAAACATTAAGTCACTACCGTGTATTTGTTGTTTTTGACGAAATTCACCATTGCTCCGGTTCTGATATTGAGAATGCCAATGTATGGGGTCAGTGTAGTGGTCAATGAAAATTGGCCACAGTTTTAGAGTTTTCCCAATATAATTGTTCCGATCTATTAGGTGTTAACCCTCCATTATATTGATGCGGTCTGAGTCGGCTGTAATAACCTGTTATATATTTAATGATGTCTAACCTAGCTTCCGAAAAGCTACGATAGCCCGTAATGGGCATCCATTCTGTTTTAAAGCTTCGAAAGAAACGCTCCATCGGAGCGTTATCCCAGCAATTACCACGACGTGACAAACTTTGTTTTAGTTGGTAACGCCATAGTAATTGACGATAATAGCGACTCGTATAATGGCTTCCTTGATCGCTGTGGAACATAACGCCTTTCGGTTTCCCACGAGACTCAAAAGCCATTGTTAGTGCTTTTCCTGTTAATTTGCTATCTGGTGATAACGACATTGCCCAGCCAATTGGTTTACGTGCGAATAAATCAATGACAACAGCTAAATACATCCAACGATTTCCAGCCCAAATGTAAGTCACATCTCCTACCCAAACTCGATTTGGTTCAGTTACTGCAAATTGTCGATCAAGATGATTAGGTATTTCAATATGCTCTTGTGGCGCTCGTTTGTATTTATGCTTGGACATTTGGCAACTAACTAAGCCAAGTGATTTCATTAACTTAGAAGCACGATAACGACTCATAGGTACATTTTTAGCTATTAGCATATCCGCTATGCTTCTCGCTCCTGCTGAACCATTACTCGCAATATGAACTTCTTTGATTAAGCTTTTAAGCTTAATCAATTCAACATTCGGCATTTTTGAGCGTGCTTTCCAGTACTTATAACTGCTTCGATTTACACTGAACACTTTGCATAATGTAGTAACGCTATAGCTCTGCTTGAGTTTTTCGATTATCGAAAATTGTTCAGTGAGTCGGACATCACCAGAGCTGTAGCCTTTTTTAAAATTTCATTATGTTCTTCCAGACGAGCAACTTTTTTCTCTAATTCGCGAATTTTAAGTTGCTCAGGTGTTATTGGCGTTGCTTTAGGCTTTATCCCATTGTGCTCTTGACGTAATTGGCGTACCCATTTATCCATTGTCGATTTGCCAACGCCCATGGCGCTAGCGGCTTCTTGAACGGTGTAACCTTGTTCGGTTACTAACAATGCAGATTCAAGTCGAAATTCAGGGCTAAATGTTGGTCTTGTTCGTTTTGTCATAATTGGCACCTATTGATATATGAGGTGATGATATCACCTCTAATTAGGTGGCCAAATTCACCGTACCACTACAGTTATAGCCAAACTCATTAAGGCTTTTGGCTATAATTTAGATGGCTACTATTTAAAGAGCTATAAAAACATGCCACCTGAGGCTTCAATACGTTGTCCTGTGATCCAACCTGCATCCTCACTTAATAATAATCGAACCGCTTGACCAATATCTTGCGCCTCGCCAACTCGACCTAATGCGGTAACCGATGCTATACCGCTGTTAATGTCTTGGTTATCTCGCACTGCGCCGCCGCCAAAATCCGTTGCGATCGCTCCTGGAGCTAAAGTGTTAACCCGAACCTGTTTCGCAGCAAATTCTTTCGCCATGTAACGAGTCATGACCTCTACGGCTCCTTTCGCCATCGCATAAGCGGCATGACCGGGCAGCGTAAAACGCGCTAAACCGGATGAGATATTCAAAATATGCCCTTGCTCTTTAATGAACGGAAACAAAGACTGGGTCAACATAAATGGCCCCATCACATGGATAGAGAACATATCTTGCAGATCGCTAGCCGTGGTTTCTAACACCGATTGACTCAAGCCAACACCTGCATTATTCACAAGATAATCAAAGTCATTACGCTTGAACTCGTTATTCAACAACATCGTTACCTCATTCACAAAAGCAGGAAAAGCATCAAGATCACGAGTATCTAATTGCAATGCGTAGGCTTTACGTCCCATCAGCTGAAGTTGCTCAACCACTTGCTCGGCTGCTTGTTTATTCGAGTGATAAGTAAAGATAATATCGACGCCTTTTTCCGCCAACGCGAATACACCACTTTGACCTAGGCCACGACTTCCACCGGTTACGATTGCGATCTTATTCATTTGGGCTTCCTATTGAATTTGGATTGGGTTAACGAGATAGAGAATAAGCATTTTATTGCGATGAATAAACACACCAATAGTGATAACATCGTTCTAAATAAATGAACAATAAGAATATGAGCAAACGACAATGGATAAATTTGAAGCGATGCAACGCTTTCTTTTGGTCGCGCAAACCGGAAGCTTTACCAAAGCGGCGGAACTTCGAGACTTACCAAAATCAAGTATTTCTAACGCAATCCAAACATTAGAAGCCGAACTTGGCACCCGCTTATTTCACCGCAGTACCCGCCGAGTGACTTTAACTCAAGATGGTGCGCGTTTTTTGCCTCAGTGCCAGTCGCTACTCGATGATATGGACAGTTTGGTTTCTCAATTTCAACGTTCTCCCACTGAAGTCAATGGCGTATTGAGGATCGATATGCCGAGTCGGTTTGCGTCCAGTGTGGTGCTGCCGCATCTTGATTCTCTCTTATCTCAATACCCTAATTTAATCATTAAAGTCAGTAGTTCCGATCAAAGAGTCGATTTAATTAAAGAAAGTATTGATTGCGTGATAAGAGTGGGCGAGCTTGAAGAAAGTGGACTGATTGCCAAACCATTACTGCAATTTCACAGTTGGAATTGCATCAGCCAAGACTATGCCCAGCAATATGGTATTCCTCAGTCATTAGAGGCGCTATCACAGCATAAAATCATTGAATATTCTCATCTATTAGGCGATAGCCAAGCTGAATTTGAATATTGTGAAAAAGGTCAGATAAGACAAAAACCCATGAACAGCAATATTGCGGTTAACGGCACCGAAGCTTACCTAAGCGCCTGTTTATCTGGTTTAGGGATCGCTCAAATTCCCGCTTTGGGTATTCAATCTTATATTGAGCAAGGAAAGCTAATTCGAATTCTCCCTGAGCATGAGGCTGCTCCCATGCCCGTATCTTTAGTGTATTTATCACGCAAACAAAAATCGAAACGTTTGCAAGTGTTTACTCAATGGCTACAAGCGTTATTAGACAAACTTCAGATTGATAATGTGATTTAATTTAGAGACCACTTAAATCTGAAATTATCCGCTCACATGGTCCAAACTCGTCATTAAGCAAGCATTATTATTAGTATCATTTATCGTAAGTTAATTCCCTCTTGCGACAATTTTATCCAACATTTTAGCGGATAAAATACGACGCAAATAACGGAAGATATAGCTCGGCTTGGTAACATAATATCTCGCTTTAGGACGCTCACTCGCTAAAATTTTCTGCAATGGCTTTAATACCGCTTCTGGCCCTAAGGTAAAGCCCGTCGGAGCCTCCGCGCTGGCTAAACGAGCCACCGTTTTTTGATAACCTTGATGATGACGTGACCCTTCAATATCAATATTGGCTTGCACCGCTTGTAACGAGTTCGCCCTAAATTTGCTCACTATCGGGCCGGGTTCAATTAAACTTACTGCAATATTGGTATCCATTAACTCTAAGCGAAGTGCATCACTGTAACCTTCCAAAGCAAATTTACTGGCAACATAAGCGCCGCGATATTTCATGGCTACCAATCCCAATACCGAGCTGTTTTGTACAATTTTGCCATGCCCCTGCTTTAACATGACTGGGATCACCGCCCGCGTCAGTTCATGCAAGCCGAATAAGTTGGTTTCAAATTGCGCCCGCAAGGCATCGGTTGCTAAGTCTTCTACCGCCCCGCCTTGTCCGTAACCGGCATTATTAAACAACACATCGAGCCTGCCACCGGTGAGCTGCAATGTTTGCGCTAATCCCGCCTGCACCGAGTCTGCATCGGTCACATCTAGCTGCACACACTCGAGCCCTAACGCTTTAAGTTCGTTAACATCTTGTTGTTTGCGACAGCTCGCGATCACCAAATAACCCGCTTGGTGCAGTTGCTCGGCGCAATAGCGGCCAATACCGGTGCTGCAACCTGTAATAAGAATGGACGTTGTTGTCACGGATTTAGGTTCCTTTTATCAAATAGACTCAACAGCCCCTAAGCTTGATTGCGTCGAAACCATATCCCCTATTGAGGATAAAGACGCCAATATCGCGATAGGGGATAAAGCCTTGATTATCCCACCTAGGGGATATAGACTGAATTAATATACTTAAAGTTTCTCGTAAAAACTCATCGTCAAAATTTTTGTTTCTCACATCATAGGGTGACGTCATGATCTATAATCCAAAACAATTAGCCAACCAGTTGAAACTGATCAGAACCCAACGAGATCTTACTCAGAATGACCTGGCTAAAAAAGTAGGTATCAAGCAATCAACGCTATCGAGTTTTGAAACTCACCCTGAAACTACCCAACTCCAAACAGTATTTAAGATCATTCAAGCGTTAGAAGTCGACTTTGAACTTCATAAGAAACAGCTATCTACAGTAGCAGTTACCGATGAGGAATGGTAATGGCATCCTTAATCGCTTATATGAATGGAGAACGGGTTGGTGAATTGATTAAACTCACTAATGGTGCTCATCAATTTCAATATGATAAAACTTGGATTGAGAGTTCATTAGGCCGGCCATTATCCTTATCTCTTCCACTGCAATACCCCAAAATAACTACCGACTGCGTGATCAATTTCTTTGATAATTTGTTGCCGGATTTACCAGAGATCCGCGCTCGAATTGTCGCTCGCTACCAAGCAAAGTCATTACAAACCTTTGATCTATTAAAAGAAGTCGGCAAAGACAGTGTTGGTGCAATATCCTTATTAACCAATAATGAAACACCGCACACCAAACAACTCAATTATGAAGTACTCAGCCAAACAAGATTAAAGCAAGTATTAAGCGCCTATCAATCCAACATCCCACTAGGTATGTTAGAAGATCAAGCGGATTTTCGAATTTCAGTGGCAGGTGCACAAGAAAAAACGGCACTGTTAAAAATAAACGACCAATGGTGCATCCCTAAAGCGGCGACACCCACCACACATATCATTAAATTACCGATTGGAAAAATACAGCAACCCAATGCGGTACTTGATATGACAGATAGCGTGGAAAATGAATATCTGTGCATACAACTGGCTCAAGCTCTCGGGTTCCAAGTACCCACAGTTGAAATCCTTCAAGTTGAGGATATAAAAGCCCTTGCAGTAGAACGATTTGATCGTCGTTGGTCTAAAGATAAAACATGGTTATTAAGACTTCCTCAAGAAGATATGTGTCAAGCATTCGGCCTACCTTCAGCCATAAAGTATGAATCGGATGGTGGTCCTGGGATCACAGCCATCATGCAATTATTAATGGGCTCTAGCCACTCTCTACAAGATCGCGACACCTTTATGCGCTTCCAAGTTTTCCAATGGATCATAGGAGCAACCGATGGCCATGCGAAAAATTTCTCAATCTTCATCAACACCAAAGGGACTTATCACTTAACTCCATTTTACGACATATTATCGGCCTACCCAGTACTTAATGGAGCAGGGCTAAACATTCGCGCATTAAAATTGGCGATGGGACTTAAAGCGACCAAAGGTAAAAAATATCCATTAAATAAAATTTACCCTCGTCATTTTTTAGATACCGCAAAAGAGGTTGGCTTTGATCCACACCGCATGCAGGCTATTTTAGATGAAATGATGACAGCATACCCAAAAGCCATAGAGCATGTCGTACAAGCATTACCGCAAGGATTTCCAACACATATTACCGATGCAATCGTTGTAAATTCTTTAAAAATGCTCGAAAAGCTCAATTTAAGAAATATTAAATAAAACTAAATGCAAGAATAAAGCAACAGCCCTCCCAAATTGAAGCTAGTTGGCCTGCTTAAACCGTCAAATGCTCTTTTATCAGTTGTTCATTTAAATCGCCCATTTCTCCCTTGGCGACGGCTTTTACTCGGTCGAGTAGACAAAAGTTATGACCAACTCGACGGGCGAATGGGAGCTTTTGTTCCACTAGCAATACCGTTAAGCCATGTTTGTCATTGAGCATACGAATAATGTCGCCAATTTCTTGAACTATATTAGGCTGAATCCCTTCGGTTGGTTCATCTAAGATCAATAGATCGGGTTCGACAACCAAAGCTCTGCCGATGGCGAGTTGTTGTTGACCACCAGATAAATCTCCGCCTCGACGATGGAGCATCTCTTTTAACACAGGGAAGATCTCGAAGATAAATTCAGGGATTTTACGATCACCACGCTTACGGATAGGCAAACCAATTTCGAGATTTTCTTGTACAGTGAGCATCGGGAAAATTTGACGACCTTGTGGAACATAACCAATGCCGATGTGTGGACGTTTCTCGGTCGATTGCTTCACTATGCTGTTGCCATTAAAAATGATGTCACCACTCTTAATTGGGTTTAACCCCATAATGCATTGCAGTAAGGTGGTTTTCCCGACCCCATTACGCCCCATTAATACGGTGCATTTTCCTTTTTCGATGTCTACATCGAGATCCCAGAGGATGTGGCTTTCGCCGTAAAATTGGTTTACGCCTTGTACTTGCAACATTCCTATTCTCCTAAGTAGACTTTTTTCACTTCCGGATGCGCTTGGATCTGATCCATATTCCCTTCCGCTAATACATGCCCTTGGTGCAGTACCGTAACTTGGTCGGCAATAGAACGTACAAACTCCATATCATGCTCCACCACCACCACCGAATGTTTCCCCGATAGCGATTTAAGCAGTTCAGCAGTTCAGCAGTACGATCCATTTCTTGGTGAGTCATACCAGCAACCGGCTCATCCACCAGCAATAGCTTAGGTTTTTGCATTAATAACATGCCAATTTCTAACCATTGCTTTTGACCATGAGATAAGGCACCCGCTAATAAGTTTCGGCAGTTTTCTAAACCAATAAGCGATAACACGCCATCAATTTCATCACTTTGCTCACCATTTAATTTAGCGCGAAAAGTCGACCACGCTGTGCGCGCACCTGTCATTGCAAGTTCCAAATTATTCCATACGGTCAGGCTTTCAAAAACAGTGGGCTTTTGGAATTTTCGTCCAATACCCGCGTTGGCAATTTGCGCTTCATTCATGGTCAGTAAATTGGTTTTCGAACCTAACCATACCTGGCCTTGATCGGGGCGAGTTTTACCTGTGATGATGTCCATCATAGTGGTTTTCCCTGCGCCATTTGGGCCGATGATACAACGCAGTTCGCCTTCTTTGATGTACATATTCAAATCATTAATCGCTTTAAATCCATCAAAAGACACCGACACGCCTTCCATATACAGCATGATATTATGACGAGTGTCGATCATTGGGTGTTCAACGGGTTTTAAAAAATCAAACACTTGATCTCGACGAGTAAAATTACCAAACCCTTCACCAACACGCTTTAACGGGCTAGATACCGATCCTAATGCGCTCATGATGCCACCTCGCTATTCTCTGTTTTAGCTTGTTGTTTTGGTTCTGAATTGGATGTCGATTTACTGGCCCAACGTTCCGACAATGCGCCCATTACCCCTTTAGGTAGATACATAGTAGAAAGCACGAAAATGCCGCCTAATGCGAATAACCATATTTCGGGAAATTCCACTGTGAACCAACTCTTAGCGTAGTTGATCAACAATGCACCGACGATAGCACCAAATAAGGTTGCTCGACCGCCTAACGCTACCCACACCACGATCTCGATTGAGTTAATCGGAGCAAATTGCGCGGCGCTAGTACTGCCGGCTTGGGTGACATACAACGCCCCTGCAATGCCAGCAAGCACCGCCGATAGCACGAATATCCACAATTTAATGCTGTCAACATCGTAACCGGTAAAACGTGTACGTAATTCAGCATCTCGGATCGCCATAGAGACTCGACCTAAGCGGCTTGAAATGACTAAACGACAAATCATATAACCGATGATCAACGCGCCAATCGTCACCACTAGTAAACCGACTTTTGTACCATCTTGTTGCAAGCTAAAACCAACAACATCTTTAATGGGCGTAGGATCGATTTTGCTTGCTCTGGATCATTTGATTGCGCTAACCATTCAATTGCATCTTTTCTAATGCTGCTTTTTTTAGACAGCAAAGCCGTGTTTATTTGTTCTAAAGATTGAATATTTTGACTATCAATCTTGCTGTCATTAGCAATAGAGGCAGTGGCGAACACACCCTGAGCAAAGGTGAACAATAAAAGTGCACGTAGTCAACAAAGCGGCTGATTCTAGTGCGACGGGTATATATAGAACGGTTTTGTGCATTAAACAGTAAATAAAGTAATTAATATTTGCTCATTAATAGTGCATAAATTTCATTTAAATCACCAAAATAGTGATATCACTCGAAAATATTACGGGATGGATGTAATCGGTACTATCGGCGCACTGTTTGAGTGCGGGGTAGAAAATACGAAGACAAAAAAACCGCCGCAAGCTTGCACTTGCGGCGGTTTCAATTTAAACGATCAATCGATCACATTATTACATCGCTTGAGTAAAGATCTCTACGATGTCGGCATGAGAACCTTGTTTTGGGTTAGTAAAACCACAGGCATCTTTTAGCGCATTGGTGGCAAGTGTTGGTAGATCTTGCTCTTTTGCGCCTAATTGCTCTAAACCTGCTGGGATATTTACATCTTGAGATAATTGCATGATCAACTCAATGGCTTTTTCTGCGCCTTGCTCTGGTGTTAATTGCTCTACATCGGCGCCAAGTGCTTTTGCTACATCACGTAGACGCTCTGGGCATACTTGAGCATTATAACGTTGTACATGAGGTAATAAAACCGCATTACACACGCCGTGTGGTAGGTCGTAGAAACCACCTAACTGGTGCGCCATAGCATGAACATAACCAAGTGACGCATTATTAAACGCCATACCCGCCATAAATTGTGCATACGCCATTTGCTCACGTGCTTCTAGGTTTTCACCGTTGGCAACCACTTCGCGTAAGTTCGCTTGGATAAGCTCCATCGCTTTAATCGCTACCGCATCAGTAACCGGTGTTGCTGCAATAGAAACATAAGCTTCAACCGCGTGAGTTAATGCATCCATACCGGTTGCCGCAGTTAAAGATGCAGGCATAGCAAGCATCAATTTAGGATCGTTAACCGACATAATTGGAGTGGTATTTTTATCCACGATCGCCATTTTGATATGGGTTTCTTCATCCGTAATGATACAAAAACGCGTCATTTCAGAGGCCGTACCCGCAGTGGTATTAATTGCAATGATCGGTAGTTGTGGCTTTTTAGATACATCCAAACCTTCATAATCAGCAATTTTTCCGCCATTGGTTGCCACTAATGCAATACCTTTAGCGCAATCATGTGGCGAGCCACCACCAAGAGAAATAACGAAGTCACATTGGTTGGCTTGCAGCAGTTCTAAGCCCGCTTCAACGTTTTTAATGGTTGGGTTTGGTTGAGTACCATCGAAAACAACGGTTTCAATATTGCGTTCTGAAAGCAATTGAACCACTTGATCAACCATACCAATTTTGTTGAGAACTTTATCCGTTACGATCAATCCTTTTTTAAAACCGTAACCCACGACTGCGTCTGCGGCTTCAACAATACAATCTGCACCCATAAGGTTTACTGCAGGAATAAAAAATGCGCTCATAATTTTCTCCCAATGTGTGAGTGAGTTACCTTCTGGTACCTATACGTCACGTCAATGATTATAAAAAATGGGTATTAAAAAGTTAAGATCACTATGCGCCCAAATCGGAGAGATTAAATTGATCTAAAACAGGTAACCATTAGGTGGTAGATAGGTTATCGATTGCCTTCCTAAAGATAGACAAAGCGGAAGCTGGAGATGTGATCACAAACGGTAACGTCACCAGTATTTCTAATGATCCCTTGATTTAATCTCTGCTTTATCCTTGTTATTTACGAGATAAGGATAAAAATCGAAGCCGAGCATGTCATAATAGCGCCACTTAAAGCTCAACTAAAAAGAACCAATCCATGACTGAATTAATGACACCACAAGAAAACGCCCTTGCCACTTTTAAGAGCAATCTACATCTTCCCAATGGCGGTTTTCATGCATTAATTGTTGAGTTAGCCCGTGAGTTTCAACTGCCTTTTCACACCGTCAAACCGGTATTGAAAAAATCACAGAAAGTCGTCGAGAAAAAAATAACAAATGATTTTGAAAATATCGCTGAGCACGATCTGAGCCAAGAAAACTGGCTCGCATTAATTCGTTCGGCGCTTATTACACTTGTTGAACAAAACGTTCCATTAATGGTGAGTTTGACCCAAAACCAAGATTATAATGATGCAATTGCAATTATGGCCAAAGCAAGCATAACTCACTCAGAGCAACAACAGGTGCTAGAACACCTTGCGATGGCTTATGAAATGCAAGTGTACAAACCGCTGACGGCTATGCTGTACACCTCTATTTTATATTGGAAAATTTCTGATGATTTGTATCAAGTCACACCACAAACTCAGCAGGAATTCAGTGGCTATCCGCAGCATTTAGAAGCAATCAACCATCTGCTAAAATTAAGCGAACAAGTAAAAGCGATGAAGCTAACGGATTAAACCCTAGCTCCTAGCAACACTCTAATCACGCGACCACGGATAGACTTTTTCATCACTGTGTTTTTGGAAAAACTGATAGTTATGCTGCATAAAATCATCTTTACGCAATAATTCTATCTGCCACGCTTGATGATCCAACTTAAAAGCAAAGTCTTTATTGGTTAGATTAAGGTAATGCAAATTACGCGGTGCAATTCTAAATACAAGCTGTTGATTATCTTCACAATGCAGCGTGACATCTTTTGCCGCCGCCTTGTTAACCGACAGCTTGGCGTGATAAGTCATTTGAGTATCACAAGGCATCAGCTTAATAAAAGTAAACAACATAAAGTTATTATTGGTGGTATTCACAAACGCCGAAAATTGCTGATCAATATCAACCTGCCTATATACCAGTTGGTGTGAGTGCGGCGTTCGAGCTTGTTGGATGCCATGATGCAGCGGTTGATAATCGACCCATTGCCATTTCACCCCACCATCCATAAAGGTTAATGCCCGCTGAGAGTCGTACCATAAATAAATGGTGCTTGCGACCACACAGGTAAATAATGCACATAAAAGTATAAATGCTCTTTTCTGCCAAATAGTCACGTTTATCTCTGCCAAATATGTGGAATATAGTGGGATTGTACACCTAAAAATCGAATCACTCATCCTTAGTGATATTTTTAATCTAAACGCGTAAAATCCCTGCTCAATTATTATCAATTCGAGTCCATCATGCTAACCATCGATCCAAATTTCACCTCTTTGCAACCGCATTGCGATGGTTTGACCTTACCAGAAAAATTCACCTTTCCATTTTGTTATGACGTCGATCCGTTATCAGAACTCGCGGCGCAACAGTTGCAACAGCGCTTATTAACCCAAACTCAATGGCAATATGATTTTCAATCAGACGGTAAGATGTTTGGGGTGTTGGTGGTGAAAAATCAACAAGGTGAACTCGGTTTTCTATCCGCGTTTTCAGGCAAACTGGCGGATCAAAATCATCTGCCTCATTTTGTGCCTCCGGTATTCGATATGTTAAAAGATGATGGATTTTTTCTGCAAGGCACGGCACCAATCAATGCTATTAACACCGAGATTAAAACCTTAGAACATGCACCCAAATTGGCGGAGTTGAAACAACAGTTAAGTGATATTCAGCAACAAGCGCAAAATGAATTAGAAACGCTGCGCTTAGATATAATCAAGAGCAGAAAACAACGAAAACTCATACGAGCACAAGCGCACCATAATTTAAAAACAAGCGATTTGAACGATAGCCATTTAGAAGCACTTGAATTCGAAGCCATATTGCTCGATCTTGGCAAACAAAGCGTGGCAGAAAAAGCGCAACAAAAGCAGTTAAAACAACATTGGGCACACCAAATAGCTGAGAGTGAACAGCACTTCAATCAATACACTGCGCAAATCAAGGCGTTAAAACAGCAACGCAAAACGCTGTCTTCCACACTGCAAAATACCCTTTTTGAGCAATATCGATTTTTAAATCAAGCTCAACAATCTAAATCGTTATTGGATATTTTTGGAGATATCACGCCACCCGCGGGTTCTGGGGAATGCGCTGCGCCCAAACTGTTACACTACGCCTTTGAGCATCATTACACTCCAATTTCGATGGCGGAATTTTGGTGGGGAGTATCGCCAAAATCAGAAATTCGTCAGCATAAAAAGTTCTATCCATCATGCCAAAGTAAGTGCCAGCCAATTTTAGCACACATGTTAAAAGGGATTGAATTAGATGATAATCCACTTCTTAAAAATCATGCAGAAGGCAAAGATATTGAGATTGTTTATCAAGATGAAGCGATAGTGGTGGTCAATAAACCGGCTGATTTTTTATCGGTGCCAGGGGTTAATGTCAAAGACTCGGTATCGACGCGACTGCAACAACAATTTAGCGACGCTGAAGGTTTGTTTGTATTGCATCGTTTGGATATGTCGACCTCGGGTTTATTGGTGTTTGCTCTCAGCCGTCGCGCTAATAAAAGCTTACAAAAACAGTTTATTACTCGTGGGGTAGAAAAGCGTTACGTGGCATTACTCGAAGGAAAAGTTTCGCAAACAAGTGGCAATATCACCCTTCCACTGCGTGGCGATTTAGACGATAGGCCAAGACAAATGGTGTGTCATGAACATGGTAAAGCGGCAGATACCCATTGGGAATTAATAGAGCATCAAGTGAGTAACTCGAGCGATAACCAAGTTCGCAGCAAGGTGTACCTCTACCCTAAAACTGGACGTACTCATCAATTGCGAGTGCATTGCGCCCATATTGATGGTTTAAACCTGCCAATTTTAGGTGATGACTTATATGGCAAAAAAGCCAATCGACTACACTTACACGCACAGCAATTGGCTTTTGATCATCCTTATACCAAACAAAGAATGGTATTTGAGGTTGAAGCTGAGTTTTAAATATTAATCCTCAACCCCATCAAGTTTGCGGATCAATCTCGCGGGTGTGCCACCATACAAACAATCTGGTGGTACATCTTGATTCACTACCGAATTGGCGGCTATCACTGAGCGAGCACCAATGGTGACGCCTTGATTGATCACCGTATTGCCACCAATCCAGACATCATCTTCCACCACAATCGGTTTACTGAACGTCTCCCAACGATGTCGGCTGCGATAATCCATAGAGTGACTGGCAGTATAAAACTGCACGCTAGGAGCGATTAACACATGATCACCAATGGTGATCGAGGCATTATCCAACATCACGACATTCATATTAATAAACGTATTTTCACCAACAAATATGCTTTTACCAAATTCACAGCAAAAAGGGGGAGAGATAATACTTTGCTCACCAATGCTACCTAGCATCTCTTTTAAAATATCATGCTGATCTTGCATAGTGATAGATTGATTAAGCCTTAGCTTTAATTTTGAGGTCTTCTCTCGGACATCAGCAATGCTGGCATCTAAGCCATCAAAGTCTTGTCCTGCCAGCATTTTTTCAAATTCAGTCATCCGTACTTCCATTGCAATTCTTTTACATAAAACAGATTGGCACTTAAAGCAGATAGGTATTTAAAACCGATTTGTTCTTAAAACCTATTCACTCTTAAAACATATTCGCTCTTAAAACATAAAGGTTTTCACGCCTGACAGAATAAATTGCACCCCCATCGCAATCACAATCACCCCCATATAACTAGTGATCATTTTTCGAGCGGTGGTCGGTTCTTTATTGTCACCAGAAGACTGGATAGAAAGTACGAAAACTAGCGCCAACACCAGCAAAGTCGCGCCAACACCAATCATTGCTGTTAATGGAATACCTAACGAAGAATGACTGGCCGCGACGGTAATAACCCCAGTAATCGTGCCAGGGCTAGCCGCAAATAAAATGAGTGGTGCAACTGAACCTGCGCTTGGATGTTCTTCTAGATCTTGATTTTTAGATTGCGCCGATTTAATCATACCCGCGCCGATCCACACTAAAATACCACCACCCGCACAAGAAAATGCTTGTAATGAAATACCAAACACATGCAGTAATGAAGTGCCACCAAAGGCTGCCAGTAGTAAGACAATACCGATAGTTACAACGGTTTTAAACGCCTCTTTAAATTTTTGCTCTTTGTTGAGATTACTGGTGCATTCATTAAACATCTGCGCACAAATGGCAGGGTTGACCAGCGCAAGGATAGTCAGGGTTGCTTGAATAAATTCTTTCATCGAGTCGTTGTTATACCTATGGTGTTATTTGCCATGCTTATTGGATTTATCTTATTTAATTCTAAGCCTTAACCAGATTGAGTTCTAATAAAAAATGATGGTATTTTAATCTGTTAGCATTCAATTAATCATCTCACAACGCCCACCCCACACCGGCTATCGCATGAATAGCAGTCGTATCATACCGCGAGATTTGTGTATCACTTTGTCCAACCAATAATGCAATCTCAGTGCAGCCTAGGATCTTTTGAGGTAAAAATGGCAGACCTAAAGTATTGCATCCTTGCTCATTAACGATAGAGTCAAAGATCGGTTAATGACAATCATGCTAACAGGTTATTTATGACTTTTCTCACCAACAACAAGTACACCTTTTTTGGGATTGCCGCCATTTTACTGTGGAGCTGCGTTACCGCTTTTATTCGTGATTTATCTGAGTTGTTTGGCCCAACGGGTGGCGCGGCTTTGATGTATAGCGTGAGTGCGATTTTTTTGATGTTGGTGATGGGCATACCAAAAATCAAACATTATCCGAAGCGCTATTTAATCATTGGAGGTACCTTGTTTGTCGCCTATGAAGTCTGCTTGGCATTGTCGCTTGGTTTGGCTAATAGCCGCCATCAAGCGATGGAAATGGCGATTATCAATTACTTATGGCCAGCGTTAACCATTCTATTTTCGGTAATATTGAGCAAAAATAAGGTCAATATCTTAGTTTATCCGAGCATCTTATTAGCCTTTTCTGGCGTGGCTTGGTGCATATCCGGTGACCAAGGGCTTTCACTTGAAACTTTAATGCATAATATTGCTGATAACCCTATTACTTATCTTATGGCATTTTCTGCCGCCATCATTTGGGCTTTTTATTGTGTGATCACCACTAGGATCAGCAATGGTAAAAATGCAATTGCCCTGTTTTTTGCCGCCACCGCGATAACATTATGGGTAAAATATGCTTTTAGTCATGAGCCCAGTTTTCACTTCACTCCACACTCTACGCTGATATTACTTCTTTCAGGCATTGTGATCGGAACGGGTTATGCTTTGTGGAATCAGGCGATGATCGGCGGCAATATTATTCTTTTGGGAACACTGTCCTATTTCACACCAGTCTTCTCTACTTTGTTTGCTTCGTTTTACTTATCGATTTCTCTGGGTGGCTCATTTTGGCAAGGCGTATTCCTGGTAACGTTAGGATCTCTTATTTGCTTTATCGTAACGCGCTCGAAAACGCCACAACCAGAAAATAAGCACACCGCCGTCAAACCCTCAGAATAAATATCGATTAAAAACAAAGCCTCAAGCCAAGCTGACTAAAAAACACCCAACTTAGTATTGACGATAATAAAAACGCCCTATAAGATACATCTCAAATGCAACTTATAAACAGGAATCAACATGGCACTTTCATTTACTAAAATTTTCAAAAAAGACGACGCGAAAGCAGAAGATGCGAAATTAGTACAGCAACCAACAGCAAATGAAGATCAGTCTGCTGAAAGCACTGAAAAGAAAGCCAAGAAACATGGCGAACCTGGTGTTTGTTGCGGTTCTTGCTCGTAAGATCTTCTCTGCTAAGCCCGACTGATTAGAGCAACCCCAAATACATAAAAGCCCGCTCAGCAATGTGTGAAGTGATCCCTTAAACTTCTGGGCTTTTTAGGTATTCATCTATATCGCTATAACTTCAACATTCGCTTTTTCAATCGCGCCAGTTCAATCGGATTAGAGCGCACCGTCAGCTTAATATGGTCATATTCATATTCTTCTTTAGTAACACTCATGCTCGAGCGAATTTCACCCATAATGCCTTTCGCGGTATAGGGCACGATAACTTCTTCTTCAATCATTTCGTGTTCCGCTACATCCACAATATATTGATGCAGTTTCGCCACATCCAGCGGATCGCGCGTTGAAGTCATCATCGCATCAGGGAATTCTTCCATTAATGCTTGTTGTTGCTCAAAGTTCAATTGATCAGATTTATTCAAGACCAATAATTTCTTGATATCGTCCACACCTACTTCGGCTAGTACTTCATGCACCACATCAAGTTGCAGGCGGAATGTAGCATCTGACGCATCCACCACATACAGCAATAATGACGCATCATGCGCTTCGGCCAAGGTTGAGTGAAATGATGCCACAAGATCATGCGGCAGTTTCTTAATAAAACCCACCGTATCTGACACTAATATGCGCGGTTGGGTTTCTGGAGACAAGGCTCGCACTGTGGTGTCTAAAGTGGCGAACAATTTATTTTCGACTAACACTTCACTGCCAGTAAGCGCTCGCATCATCGAAGATTTACCGGCATTGGTGTAACCCACTAACGCGACACAAAATAATTCTGAACGTTGACGACGACGCCCTTTTAGTTCGGCTTGAACGCTGACTAACTCGCGTCTAAGTTCGGCTAATTGATCGCGTACTTTACGGCGGTCCAGCTCAAGCGTGGTTTCACCCGCGCCTTTACCCATTTGGCGTTCTTTATTGCCAATGGTCGATTCTCGCAAGCGAGGGGCAACATAGTTAAGGCGTGCAATTTCAACTTGTAGTCGCGCGGTTCGAGTCCGAGCATGACGGCTGAAGATTTCAATAATAATGCCAGTACGATCATACACTTCAACCCCGAGCTGATTCTCAACATTACGCAGTTGTGATGGGCTTAAATCACAGTCAAACACCACCACATCAGCGCACGCAAAAGGCAGATCTTCACTCGGGAGCTCATCCCAAGACGATTCATCCAGCAGTACTTCGCCAAATTCATCTTCATCGTCTTCCATCTCACCTTTATTACCCGTGAGATGAGCAATTTCAGCCAGTTTTCCCTCACCTAATACATTTTGTCTTTGATTTGAACGTTGCATTTGTGACTGCGTACCAACCACTTTAAAGCCCAAAGTCGTGACTAAGCGGCCCAGTTCTGCCAACGATTCCGCTGCTTCTTCACCTTTAAATTGCGGTGTGCAGATAGAAATAAGTAATGCATGATTCAGTGATGGTTTTGCCGTTAACTTCATAATTTTGATATTCGTGCACCTAACAGTGCAAACCTAGTGTTATCGAAAGTAATGTGATCCTACGCTGTTATGGCTAAGCTTGATACAGCAAGGCGTGACTATTTATTTATAGGCGATTAAACCATTGATATTAAAAGTGAGAACCAAACGATAAAATCAATCTCATGCTCACAATAACGATTAACATTCCGCGATTCCTGATAAAGAAGTCTACCTCATCATCGAAACTTTAGCCGCTAGGACAAAAAGTGCGTATACTCGCCGGCTAGCAAATCGCTCAATTATATTTGGAAAGCATCATGTCAAAGCAATTCTTCAAAGGCCGTATTGAAACTCGTCAAAACCATGTTAAATCTGGCTACAACGTTAACCGTGAAATCAAAGCAGGAAGCGAAGAAGCGCCATTAAACCTTATCGTCACCAGTGAAGCGCGCCAAACTGAAATTGAAGCGATTTTAGAGCAACATCAGTTAGTGGCAACTATCACGCTGGATGCGACTCAACAAGAAAATATTGTTGAATTAGATACGGTGCTCAATAAGCCACAACCGACCACCTTTGAAAAAACACCGAACCGTAATGATCCATGTACTTGCGGCAGTGGTAAAAAATACAAGAAATGCTGTGCTTAATTTTTATTAACAGCCTTTTATAGCGCTCAGATATTGTTTACGAAAATCTCGGGGTGACAGCCCATGATATTTACGGAAGCGATGAGTAAAGTTAAAAGGATCGGGGTAACCCAACCGATGGGCGATCATCGCGATCGTCCAGTCTCGGTGACGCAACAAATCGGCCGCTTTTTCCATTCTAAAACGTATTAATTGCTGGCTCGGCGTCTGTTGATACAACTGCTTTGAAATTCGATTTAACTGCTCTTCACTCAAAAAGCTGCGTTTGGCGATCTCTTTGACCGTCCAAGGTAAATGCAATTGCGCTTCCACTTGATTAAACACACTCTGCACTCGGAGCGAAGCATTCGAAGGTTGGCTATCGGTTGAACCAAGCAGAATTCGAGTCAACTCACTAAGCAATAATTGCCGAAACGTCGAACGACCTTGGAGCCCCCTATCTTGCCCTTCTTGATGTAATAAATTCAAAATAGACCAAACTGATTCGCACATATGAGTCGGTTCGACTCTTTGCGCGCTATTATCGAGTTGTTGCCACTTATGGGTTTTCGGCAGTAATATCCATGCCACTTGCCAATAATTGTTATCACCGAGTTCAAAACGAAACGGGATGCCTTCGGGTAAAATGGTCACGGTGTTCGCTTCGACTTGCTGAATACCTTGTTTGGTTAGTAATCGTCCCCCTCCTGCTTGGGTAAACAATAAGGTATGAATTTCTGGTAGCTTTCGTTCAACAATGTAGCCATCAGAAAGATCGGCCAACCCAGCCATCGTGATCCCTTCAGCGCCCAATTCAGCGATCTCCGATTGAACCACAAAACGTTCTTTGCAACTATCTGCGAGGTAGATCTGATCTTGCCAATCTCGAACGGCTAGATTTTGCCCAATGACAGATTTGCACAGGTTTTCTCTGATTTCAAACATGTTGATTTACTCAAAGCTCTTTTATATTTGCAACCTCAGCATGAGGAAAATTGCGTATGTCCATTCAACCACAGTCTTATCATCAAACCAATGCCAAGGGATCACATTTGCCCCCGAATCTATTCTCAAAAATGGCAAAATTGGCGCTGCCTGTCGCATTGCAGAGTGCATTAGTGGCGATCTTAGGATTAGCTGACGTATTAATGGTGAGCGACTTTGGTCAAAGCGCGACAGCAGCGGTTGGGATCGCATCTCGCTGGCATTTTGTGGCGATCATGATCATGGCGGCATTGGCTATTGCGACCGGATCGCTAGTGGCGCAATACTGGGGTAAAGACGACAAAAATACCGCCAAAACCGTTACCGTAATGTCTTTGAAGTTGGGCTCGATCATTATGATCCCAGTAACCTTATTATTGGTGGGTTTTTCTTCACAAATTATGCGTTTGCAAACAGATGATATGCAAGTGATCAACCAAGGGGCCGATTATTTACTTTATAGTCTGCCGTTATTAATGCTGACTCATTGGGTGATCACAGCCGAAGCCAGTTTACGTTCTAGTGGTAATGCTATGCTGCCACTGATTTTAGCCGCCATCACGATTGCACTTAATATTGGCTTAAATATGTGGTTAATTCATGGCGGGTTGGGCGTACCAGCGTTAGGTGTTGCGGGCGCGGCATTATCCACCACCATTGCACGCGTGGTTCAAGTTCTACTGATCTACTCAGTGTTAAAGTGGCAAAATCATTGGTTGATCATCAGCGATTATCAAAAGCGCCATCCGCGTTTATGGCAGTCGTATAAGCGCTTAGCCATTCCAACCACTTACAATGCCGTATTATGAGCATTTGGAACGCTCACTTACCAAACCATTTTTGGTCACATGGGCACTACTGAACTGGCAGTGTACAGCTTAATCGGACCGTTTGAAGGTCTATGCTACGCCGTTTTTATGGGCATTTCCGTTGCTTGCTCAGTGTTACTGGGTCAAGCCTTAGGACGTGATGAACACATACAAGCACAAGCAATGGCGAAATATTTTATTCGTTTTATTTTCATCACTGGCATTATCGCGTGTGGGGTATTATTTTTTAATCGCGATAGTGTGATGCGCTTCTTAGAACTCGATAAACCAGCTCTATTTGATATAGCCCAACCCGCTTTTATTGTGATGAGTTTTGCAATTATTATCCGCATGACCAATATGTTGATCATTAACGGCATTTTACGCGCTGGTGGTGATAATCATTTTTGTCTGCGCATGGATTTTATTGCGATGTGGTTAGTGGGTATTCCACTTACCGCTTATGGCGCGTTCGTGGCAGACCTTAGCTTTGCATGGGTCTATTTACTGATGATCACCGAAGAAGTGGTTAAATTTGGCTTATGCTTTAGCCGCTATTTGAAGAAAAAATGGATGAATAACTTAACTCTACAGACGGCATGAAAATCTAAATTTGATACATAAATTCATCCAATACATCCTGATGAGAGTTCAGTCGCATAATTAATGTGGATTGCCCTTTCATCCGTAACAGAGGTGTATTCCGAGTCAGGTTATGTTCATAATTTCCTCAGGCAAATTTTTTCTGAGATAGTTATGTTGAAAAAACTGATATTTATCGCACTGGTCGCTTTGGCTGTATGGCAATTTTATAATCCCAGCATAGAGCCTGAGATCTCCAAAGCTAAACCCACTATTGCCAGTTTTTTTGATATGGATACTCATTCATCTAATAGGCGTTCTCATACCAACCCCCACGGCATTTTCGAGTGCGATAATCGACAGTTGTGTACCGAAATGACCACTCAAGCAGAAGCGGCCTATTTTTATCAACATTGCCCCAATCAAAAAATCGCCCTAGATCCTGATGGTACACCTTGTGGTAAATATTTTGAGTGATAGCCGTCCACACCACATAAAAAAACCGAGTCTCTTTCTGGCCGGAAAGATAACTCGGTTAGGTAAAATATCTCTACCTGACAATCGGTGTTGCTATGCCTACTTTTTTTATTTTAAAAAGTAAACCTTGGCGCATTTAATGGGTTTCGCGCGCGGCGGTTAAGTTTCGCTCCAGTGTTTGAATATCTTCACGCTCAAATAACGTATGCAGAGTAGAGGTCAATTTACGGCGCCAGTTTGGATATTCGTCCATGGTGCCAGGAATATTGACCGGCGTATCCATTTCAAGCCAGTCTTCTAACTGTAAACTCAATAACGCGCTCGAACCGCTGGCCATATGAATTTGCATTGCTTCGCTTAACTCTCGATTAATCATCACATTACCATCCTCATCTCGCGCCACTTCAGGCAAACGATCATGGGTAATTAATGTGTCAATAATATGACTACGACGGGTCTTTCGATCATCAAAAAGTACTTGTAATTGTTTAGGATCGGGATACAAGCCAATCTCTTCACCCAGAGTTAAATCCGCACTGTTCCAAAAACCGCGCAAGGTCGGCATATCATGAGTACACAATGCAGTCATCGATTGCGACTTGTATTGATTAGGCGCGATATACTCACCACTTTCTTCGGTTTCAAAGAAAAAAACCTTGTATGAGTGAATACCAGCATCATTAAGTTTTTCAACAATTTCTTCCGGCACGGTGCCAAGATCTTCGCCGATAACGGTACATTGGTTACGGTGACTTTCTAGCGCTAATATCGACATAAGGTCATCAACGGGATAGTACATATACGCCCCATCTTTGGCGGTTTTGCCCTTTGGGATCCACCACAGGCGCAATAAACCTAGCACATGATCTATTCGCAACGCGCCACAGTGACGCATATTAGCTTGCAATAAATCAATAAACGGTTGGTACGCTTTAGCTTTCAGTTGATACGGGTTAAACGGTGGTAAGCCCCAGTTTTGCCCCAGTGGACCAAAAATATCGGGCGGCGCACCAATGCTAACATCTTGGCAAAGCGCCTCATGATCCGCCCAGGTTTCTGCGCCAGAATCACATACCCCCACCGCCAAATCGCGGTATAAGCCCATCACCATTTTTTTGTCTTGTGCCAGTGTTTGTACCTGATTTAGCTGCTCATCTGCTAGCCATTGCAGGTACATAAAGAGTTGCACCTTATCTTTATTTTTTGCGATAAACGTTTGTACATCAGCATGATCAAAGTGTTGATATTTTTCTTCAAAAACCGGCCATCCCCAAACAGAATCATCCTGCGCTTTTAACTCATCATGCAACGCATCAAATGCCGCTTGATGCACTAAACTGTCGCCGCCTTGCTCTATAAAGGCTAAAAATTGCTGCGCGCGTTCCGTATCTAGCTCCAGCTCCTGGGTGACAAAAGTGCGGTATAACTCAGGTAACACCGCCATTTTCAAGGCTGAAACTTCAGTGTAATCGACCCATTTTTTATCACGGTTGACTTGTAAGCGTTGCTGGAATTCAGCCGTGGCAACCATCGTATTCGCTACCTCACTGTGAGAAAACTCAGGTACCGCTTCAACATCAATGTACATCACATTCAACCAGCGGCGAGAAGAAGGGCTATACGGGCTTGCTCCTTCTGGGTTGGCAGGAAAAAGGGAGTGGATCGGATTTAAACCAACAAAATCGCCACCTCCATCTGCAATGTTACCCACTAAGTATTTAAGATCGGTAAAGTCGCCAATTCCCCAGTTAGTTTCCGAAGTCACAGAATAAAGCTGAATACTTGGTCCCCATAAGCGTTGACCTTCAACCAATTCAGGTTGCTTAAAACACGCGGCCGGTGTGATGATCAATGTCATTTCAAACGGCTTGTTGCGTCGTTTACGCGTTAATGTCAATTGATGATAACCAAGCGGTAGGGTATTCGAGAGTGAAAAAATCAAATACCCTTCTTGTTGACGGTGATCTTCGACTACTTGAGATTCTAAATACCCATCAAAGACTTGACCTTGTTCGGTAGTAACTTGCCATGAAAATTCACTCACTCGTGCAGACGCGGCAATATACAATTTGATATGAACATCTTTGCCTTGATGAACCACTTGCACACTCGGCAGTACATCCACTTTACTACGTTGCTCTGCCTGAGCTAATAATAGTGTTTCATCATCGGTGTTATAGCCTAATGCTTGTAATAATTCATCAATTGTAGTGTCACACACATAGGCCTCATCGCCCCATGCACTAATGTAGCGATCCACAATCCCTTCTTGCGCCGCCACTTGTTTTAAGACCGTTTGAGACGGTGTGTTTGAATTTTGCATTGAGTGCTCCATCGGCAATATTTCGAATTCGAGAAAGACTCAGATCCGAATCAATCATCATATTTTCCATTTAGAACCAGTTTGCCGATAAATTTGAGCACTCACATCCTCCTTAAAATCATGCCAAAGGGAGGAGTGTTGGGGCGTAGAGAAGGAGAGCACTGAACAAAGTGAGATCTAGAGCAAAAAACACCATCAAAATTCAAACAAGGTCACATAACAACGCGACTTACATGATAATTTGATATGAAACTGACTCGGTAGATTCATCAATAAAAACACCAAAACTTGAGCTGTATTACAAATTAATACTAACCAGAACATGCTAGGCTACTCACACACACTTAAAGTGAAATCAGCTATCACAGAATAGCGACCTAAAAACAATGTACTATTTTTCGCTGCTGACCAAAGAGAATAAAAACTACCATGTGGATACCTTCCAAACTCAATCGCCCTGCCCGTTTACACAATGCTATTTTGCGCTCACGCTTACTCGAAGCACTGACGCATGCGCCTTATTATAAATTAGTATTATTTCGCTCTCCGGCAGGCTATGGCAAAACCACAATGGCTGCCCAATGGTTGAACAATCACCCTAATCTGGGTTGGTTTAATATCGATGACAGTGATAATGACATTTTCCGCTTTGCTAACTACTTTCTGCAAGCATTCAATAAAGCCACCGACCAAGCTTGCCCTAACACTCAAGCGATTGCTGAACGTCGTCAATTTGCTAATTTGACCAGTTTATTTAGCGAATTATTTGCCGAGTTTGGTTTTAATGACACTCAAAGCTATGTGGTGCTCGATGACTATCATTTGATCACCAACGATGAAATTCATGAAGGCATGCGTTTTTTACTCAAGCACATGCCCGATAACATTACCATTGTGGTCACCAGTCGCACTCATCCGCCCTTAAATATTGCCAATTTACGCGTGCGTGATCAGCTGATTGAAGTGGACCATTCATTGCTGGCCTTTGATCAAGAAGAAACCACCCGCTTCTTCCAAAAACGCATTGCCGATAATCAATATGAATCGCAAGTATTAGAATCGCTGCGCACTCAGGTAGAAGGTTGGGCATCGGCGCTGCAGTTAATCGCGCTACACGTACAGCAATTCCCTGGCGCATTAGAAAACTCAGCGGTATCAATTGCCAATTTCAATCAAGAGCATATTTGGGATTACTTAGCGGAAGAGGTATTTGATCAACTCAGCTCCGAGCTACAAACGTTCTTATTACAATGCTCGGTATTAGATATATTCAATGCCGAACTGGTCACAGAGTTAACCGGTCGAGCCGATTCATTAGCCATGCTCGACTCACTTAATCGTTACGGTTTATTTGTCCAACCACTAAAAGGGGCCGACAATTGGTATCGATTCCACCACCTCTTCGCCGATTTTTTACGCCACCGTCGTTATTCCCAAATGCCCGAACAACGTAATCAGTTACACACCAATGCCGCCAAAGCGTGGTTAAAACAAAACCAACCACAAAGCGCCTTAATGCACGCGCAAAAAGTGGCCAATGATGATTTATTGTGTGACATATTAAATCAGTATGGTTGGCAGATGTTTAACCATGGTGAATTGAGTACGCTTGAAAAGGCAATCCAAACCTTAAGCGATGATGCTTTATTTAGCTCTCCGAGATTGTGTTTACTTCGCGCATGGTTGGCGCAGAGCCAACATAGGTACAACCAAGTTGCCGATTTAATATTAGAAGCTGAAGAGAAGCTCGCCGCACGAAGCATCGAATTAACCGATGCTCAAGTTGGGGAGTTTAAAGCACTGACCGCACAAGTTGCGATCAATCAAAATCGCCCTGAATTTGCTCTAGAAACCGCCGAATTTGCTTTGCTGCAATTACCTAAAACCAGCATCCTCAGTTGCATTGTCGCGACCTCGGTAATTGGTGAAGTTTACCACTGTATTGGTCAATTAGATCGTGCACTTGAAATGATGCAACAAACCGAGATCATGGCGCGAGAAGCAAAAGTCTACCCGCAAACCTTGTGGGCAATTCTGCAGCAAAGTGAAATACAATTGGCGCGAGGCTACGGTCAAGCGGCATTTGAACTTCTCACTCGAGCTGAGCTATTAATTAAAGAACAGCAATTGCATCAACTGCCTTTGCATGAGTTTATGCTGAGAATCAAAGCGCAAATTTTATGGTGCTGGAATCGCTTAGATGAAGCAGAACAATGCGCACATGCTAGCTTAGATGTACTCGCCCCATACGAAATTGACAAGTCGCTACAGTCTTATTCAATGCTAGCGCGCATTGCTATTTCTCGCGGTGAGTTAGACAAGGCTGCTCGTTATTTAGACACCTGTACCCAACTCAAAACCAGTAATCAATATCATATCGATTGGCGCGCCAATGCAGACTACAGTAACTTACTCTATTGGGATGCCACTCAAGATAATGAAGCCATTACACAGTGGTTAAAAAACAGTGAAGAGCCGACCGAGGCGGAGAATCATTTTCAGCAGTTACAATGGCGTAATATTGCCAGAGCCTGTATGGCAACCGGAGATTTAACCCGAGCAGACGCGGTTTTATCTAAGCTACAACATGCAGCTCAAGCCCATAAATTAGTGTCCGATCGCAACCGAAATTTAGTGCTTGAAGCCGCATTAGCGACATTAAAGGATGATAAAGCACAAGCCATGCAGCATATAAAAGAAGCGCTAACACTGACCAATAGCACCGGTATGATTGGCGACTTTTTATGTAGCCGCCAATACGTACTGCCTCTTTTAAAAACCTTAAGCCAAGATAAGCAACTGGCTGAACTTGAGCAGCACCGAGCACATAGTTTAATTCAGTTAATGTCGAGTAAAGAGCACACTCGCGCCGTGCATTTTGATGAAGCGTTTGTCGAAAAACTGCTTAATCATCCAGATATTCCAGAGCTGATCCGTACCAGTCCGCTGACTCAACGAGAATGGCAAGTATTAGGCTTAATTTATGTTGGCTTTAGTAATGATCAAATTGCATCCGAGTTTGATGTCGCCCCGACCACCATCAAAACTCACATTCGCAATTTGTATCAAAAAATGGGATTAGAAAACCGCCAGCACGCGATTCGCACCGCCGAGCATTTGATTCATTTGATGGGGTTTGCGGCGTAATTTTTTGGCGTAATAATGACGGCTTAGATTATCAAAAAAACGCCACAGATCTAAATCTGTGGCGTTTGTTGTTTATAATCTACATTCTTAATTAAAATCAAGGCGCTAATGTCAACTTATCTTGAATAAAGTCCAAGAACAGTGAAATCCTCGACGCTAAGGCGCTTTGTTTATAGTACACCGCTTGTATTGATTCTCTTCGGTTGGGATGTTGAATCGCGTTGGGTAGTATTTCAACTAAAGTCCCTACCTCAAGTTCTTTGTGGATCATGTAATAAGACAGCGCGGTCACTCCCATCCCATTGACGCACAACTGCTTAATTATTTCACCGCTGCTCGCATGAAGCTCAAATGTTAAAGGATTATGCGCATGTTTGAAATGCCAGTTATTAAGGTGAGATGCCTGAGAAAAGCCGAGGAGAGTATGTGTTGATAATTGCTTAATGTTCATTGGTGTACCATTAGCTTGCAAATAATCAGGGCTTGCCACCACCATTAATGGGCTTTGACCTAACACTCGGGCGTGCAAGGTGGAATCTTGCAAATCGCCAATACGAATGGCGACATCAACTTTATTCTCTAATAAATCGACCACTCTATCATTGGTCGTGAGTTCTAATTCGACTTTTGGATACATCTTCCTAAATTCGGGTAAGAGCGCGACCAATTGATGGCTAATAAATGCAAATGCAGCATCGATTCTTAACTTACCAACCGGCTCCGTTTGATGAGAACGTAAATGTTGCCTCCCCTGTTCAATCGTATTCATAGCTTGTTGCGCATAGCCTTTAAATGCCGTCCCCTCTTCAGTTATCACAAGTTTTCTCGTTGTACGATTAAATAAAGTCGTATCTAATTGCTTTTCCAGCCTTGAAATCGCTCTCGATAATGTCGCTATCTGCACGCCTTCTTTCACCGAGGCTTTCGAAAAGCTTTCACTTTCTGCTATAGCCAAAAAAGCCAATAAATCTTCCGTTTTAATCATTCAAGGATGCTCATCTAAATACCGTCATAAAAGAATATAACTTTTGCATATTAATCAAAAGTAATTTGTCTCTTTTGCTATTAATGAAAATATAGACCTCTGATACCATACTTGTCATTCGCATCACGAGATAAAATAGGATTCCCATGAAAAACGATCTTTTTAGCCCCATTCAACTGGGCGATTTAACCTTAAATAACCGTATTGTCATGCCACCGATGACACGATCTCGCGCTAAAAATGGTTGCGCGAATGCAATGATGGCCGAATATTACGCTCAACGTGCTGAAGCTGGCCTTATCATTTCAGAAGGTACGCAAATTTCTCAACTTGGCCAAGGCTACGCATGGACACCTGGGATCTATACCCCCGATCAAATACAAGGTTGGAAATTAGTGACTGACGCCGTACATGCAAAAGGCGGTAAGATTTTTGCTCAACTTTGGCATGTTGGCCGAGTCACTCACCCAAGTAACACTGGTGGTATTCAACCAATATCATCCAGCGAACAAGCCGCAAAAAATGTGACTGTCTTTATTGATGAAGCCAATCAACCAAACTTTGTCGATACAGTGCTACCACGAGCCATGACACAAGATGATATTGAACACGTTAAAGCAGAATTTCACCAAGCTGCATTAAATGCATTAGAAGCGGGTTTTGATGGTGTTGAATTACATGCTGCCAATGGATATTTAGTCAATCAATTTATCGATTCAGAAGCCAATCTTCGTGATGATGAATACGGCGGTAGCACAGAAAATCGTTTACGCTTCTTAGGCGAAGTGGTTGATCAACTAGTAGCAGTAGTAGGTAAAGATCGTGTTGGCGTTCGCCTTGCTCCATTTACTTGCTTAAATGGCACCATAGATTCAGATCCTGATACCACTTATATTGAAGCGGCAAAATTACTCAACAGTAAAGGTATTGCTTATATTCATATTGCTGAAGTCGATTGGGATGATGCACCAGATACTCCAGAGTCCTTTAAGAAAAACTTACGTAAAGCTTTCGATCAAACGATCATTTTAGCTGGAAAATATAACCCAGAAAAAGCACAACTTGCATTAGAGCAAGGTTATGCTGATATGGTGGCCTTTGGTCGACCTTTTATATCAAACCCAGATCTCGTCAGTCGTATCAAACATCAGTATCCATTAACCGCTCATAACCCAGAGACGTTGTTTGGCGGTGATGAAAAAGGCTTAACAGATTATGCGACTTATCAGTAATAGCCCCAAAGCTTGAATAATCAAACGCCACAGACTTAACATCTATGGCGTTTGTTGTTTTTCTTTCTTTTCTTCATATATCACCATCAAGCAAACCTTACATGCGCGATTGCCACTGGGTTGGTGACATGCCAAACCATATTTTAAATCGCCGACTAAATACCGATAGTTCACAATAACCAAGCTTGAGCGCAACAGTCGTTAAATTGAATTGATGATTTTTCAGCAAGATCAAAGCTTCCCTTTTTCGAACTTGGTCAATCATTTCGCGGTAAGTCGTTTTTTGTTCGGCTAGGAAACGCTGTAGTTTTTTCGGATGAAGCCCCATACACAAAGCGATATTTTCTTTGGTGCAATCCCCTGTAGCCAATAAGGTTTTAATCGCATTATCAATTCGTTGCAGTTGCTCTAGCTGTGAATTTGGCTTTGTCGATTCAATTTCTTCGAACAGCATTTTATCCAGTAATTGGTTATTGATATTCGGCTTCAAGCTTAAAAACTGGCTTTGGAAATAAATGGTATCGGTAGCACTGTTAAATTCAGGCTGACAACCGAATAAATCTCGAAATACTTCCTGGTTTTTAGGTGCGTCTTGTCTGAAACTCACTTTATTTATACGCCATGTTGGACCGACCAAATCTCGCAAAATACAAAAACAAGTACCGAGAGTGACTTGAGCCTTTTGCGGGGACAGTTCATTTGGAGCAAGGTTTAAAAATTGTATTTCACAACTTTTACTGTTGGAATTTTCAACGGCTAAAGACAACCCTTCAACATGCAAATACATATACTTTCTCGCCACCGTCAGTGCATCGACAATGTTCGCTTGGCGAGACATGTAAGCGCCAATTAACCCTAATGTATTCACGCCTTGTTTGGTGCTTAATTCCAAGCCAAAAGTATCACACTGGCAATGCTGTGCCGCCAATTCTAGTGCAGCTAAAAAATGCTCGTAGTAGATAAACGCATCAGGATCACGAAGCTGGCTTGTCACTATACCCGCCTCTTTTAAAATCTGATTGGGGTTAGCGTGATAGCTTCTCACCAAATCACTAAAGCCTTCTAAACTCGCCGCTCTAATAGAATGATTCATAATAAACCTCGATGACCACATGTCCTGAAATATCAAATTAAGTCAAATAAACACAAACTAACAGGTGGGTAAAATCAAAGTGTGAGGACTATCACTGCCTCTAACTTAAACACGGAAATTACGTGATCGTGCTCTCCCTCTCAAAATCCAATGTCTTAAAAAGTCATACCAATGTCCTAAAACATCAAGCCGAATACCAATACCGCATTAACATATTATTAACAAGCAGGTAAGTTATCAATAACCACTCTTTGGCATGCTACTTGTTCTCGACTTTAAGAAGGAAGCATCATGGGCTTTATCACTGAACAAGCAACAAACCAAACGACTCTAGATACAAGCGATTATTTATCGCAAGGGAATGACTATTTAGATACGACCCAAACCTTACTCCTATCTCTGGAAACCCAGCGTCAAGCCTTTACGCTTCAAGGACAAGAAAGTTATGAGGAACGCAAGCAGCACCTACTAAATCTAAAGCGGTTACTCACCGAGAATCGTGACACTATTATTGAGGCCATAAACAAAGACTATGGCAATCGATCTTATCATGAAACCTTATTAGCGGAAGTCATTACCGTTGTCAGCGATATCAGCAGCACTATTAAGCACTTAAAAAAATGGATGAAAGTTCAAAAGCGCAGTGTCGATCAAAGCTTGTATTTTGGGGCACAAAATAGAGTCATTCCACAAGGTATTGGCGTAGTTGGATTTATTATCCCTTGGAATTTCCCACTTAATTTAAGTTTTTCAGGTTTGTGTGCCGCTTTTGCCGCCGGTAATAGAGCTATGGTGAAAATGTCGGAAAATTCGATTCATTTTTCAGAGCTATTAAAACAGCTCAGTCCAAAGTATTTTAGCCAAGATAAATTAGAATTTTTTACCGAAACCGGTAAAGTGGGCATGGCATTCTCAACTCTGCCCTTTGATCACTTGATGTTTACTGGCTCAGGAGTGACCGGTAGAAAAGTGATGGCAGCCTGTGCGCCCAACCTGACGCCTGTCACCCTCGAGCTTGGTGGAAAATCCCCTGCGGTTATTGATCCTGAATACCCTTTAGATAAAGCGGTTGAACGCATTATGTTTGTTAAGCAATTTAATGCCGGACAAATTTGCACCACTGTCGATTATACTTTTGTACATCTATCACAATTAACCCCCTTTCTTGAAACCACAAAAAAATGGGTCAAAAAACATTGCCCCAATATTCACAATAAAGATTACACCTCAATCATTGATGACACGGCCTTCAATCGATTAATGGACACAGTGAATGACGCTAAACAACGTGGCGCAACCATCATTAACTTAAGTGAACAGAGGCCGATGCTAGAACACGCAAGTTCCCATTGACTCTGATCTTAGACACAAGTGATGACATGATCATCAGCCAGCGAGAAACCTTTGGCCCAATAATGATGGTCAAAACTTACCAACAATCAGAGGAAGTGATTGATTACGTTGTACAGCGCGATCGCCCACTGGCTTTTTATCCATTTAGTAATAATAAAAAGCTTGTTAATCACTATTTAAGTAATGTCCTTTCCGGTGGTGTGTCTGTTAATGACGCCTTATTCCATGTCGGCCAACACGACCTTCCATTTGGTGGGATTGGGGGCAGTGGTATGGGGCATTATCATGGTTATGAAGGCTTCCTGACTTTTTCAAAAATGCGTCCTGTTTTCTATCAAGCCAGCTTTTCTAGCTTAAAATTATTAATGCCTCCATACGGAAAATTTGCTACTCGTACATTGCATTTTATCGCTAAATTTAAGTCTTAATATACTTTTCACTAGAAAGAGAGACCGCAATACTCAGTCTAAAAATAATAAATATATCCAGACAAGGAAAGCAGGATGAGCACACTTACTTACGATTTTGATCAAATTATTATCGGTTCAGGCTTTGGTGGCTCTGTTAGCGCGCTGCGTTTAACCGAAAAAGGCAATCGCGTATTAATCCTCGAAAAAGGAAGACGCCGCAATGACTCTGAATTTGCAGAAACTAACTTAGACGCCAAAAATTATATGTGGATGCCCAAATTAGCTTGGAGAGGTGTTACACAAGTAACCTATACCAGTAAGGTCACCATATTGCATGGTGTGGGTGTAGGTGGGGGTTCTCAGGTATATGCCAATGTGCATTTTATTCCTGAAGATGCGGTATTTCAGTCGCCCGCTTGGTCACGAATTCGTCCCGACTGGAAAGAGCAAATCATGCCTTATTACGGCCTTGCACAACGTATGTTAGGTACGACTCAAAATACTTATACCAACATTGCAGATGATACTTTGCGTCAAGTTGCTAAAGACATGGGCCGAGGGGATTCCTATAAGACAGTATCAACCGGAGTGTTATTTCCACAGCAAGATGGGATTCAAGGTAAACCAGTACCCGACCCTTACTTTAATGGCGATGGCCCTGATCGAAATACCTGCCAAATGTGTGCTAGCTGTGTCATCGGCTGTCGCCATAATGCTAAAAACACCTTAATGAAAAATTATCTTTATTTTGCCGAAAGAAATGGTGCCGAGATCCGGCCAGATAGTGAAGTATTGAAAATTGAAACTATCCATAATAATAAGCCTGAAGATGGTTATCGAATTAGCGTAAAAGACAGCATCAATGGGCGTGAATACACCATTACCACTCGAGGTGTGGTGGTATCGGCTGGCGTGATGGGTACGGTTCCACTACTACTTCGTATGCGCGATAAACTTAAAACTTTACCAAACATTTCTAAGCTCTTAGGCCAGCAGGTTCGTACCAATTCAGAAACGCTCACCACCGCTAATGATATGAAAGCAAAAGTCAGTGACGGCCTCACCATAAGTTCATTTATTTCTGTTGATGAAAATACCAATATGGAGATCAATCGCTTCCGTGAAGGATCTGATGGTACTTGGCTTTTTATCCCTTACGTACCAATGGTCACTGGCGAAGGTATAGCGCGTATTGGTAAATTCGTACTTAATACTTTATTACACCCGATTAAAACCGTAAAAGTATTACGCCCTAAAGGAAAAGCTGCGGGTTCATTAGTCTTTTTAGTGATGCAGAAATCCGAATCCTTTATACATTTTGAATGGCGTCGTAAATGGTATCGCTTGTTTAGAAAGGATATTTCTGCTGTGCAAAATGCCGATGATATCCCCCTAAAAGTATCTTTTCCTGCAGCAGAGGAAGCCACCCGACGCTTTGCTAAGAAGTTAGAAGGTGAACCTGGGTCTGCTTTAACTGAAATTATCACCGGAGCACCAATGACGGCTCATATCATGGGCGGGGTTTCGATGGGGAAAAATAACCTCGAAGGTGTGGTCGATGAAAGTGGTGAAGTCTTTGGCTATCCAAACTTAAGAGTGATTGATGGTTCAATCATCCCTGGCAACCTTGGGGTTAATCCATCATTAACCATTACCGCATTAGCTGAATACGCGATGAGTAAAGTAGCCATATTTGATCATGATAAAGCAGCAAGCATCAAGCCAGTGCTATTTTCTAAACCATTAGAGGGACAAGTATCTGAACTCACTGGCAACGGGGATCTGGTCGCAATGTTAAAGCCGCAATAATATGGCTAACCAGATGATTTTATAGTGACTAGGTTGCAATTAATGCCTAATGAAACCTAAACGCCACAGACTTAACATCTGTGGCGTTTGTTATTTTTAGCTTAATGTCTTTTGAGTGCTATTAAACCTACCCTTTCACCCCGCCCGCGGTTAAGCCGCCGACTAAGAACTTCTGCGCTGCTAAGAACACGATGGTAATAGGTAAGGCTGATAACACAGCGGCGGCGGCAAAGTCGCCCCATAGATAGTTTTGTGGGTATAGGTATTGCTGCATGCCGACCGCTAAGGTGTAGGAGTTCACATCGCGTAATAGCAATGAGGCTACTGGCACTTCGGTAACGGCAGCAATGAATGACAAGATAAACACCACCGCAAGAATTGGCACTGATAATGGCAACAACACTAAGCGGAAGGCTTGCCATGGGGTGGCGCCATCGAGTGCGGCCGCTTCTTCTAGTGAGTTATCAATCGATTCAAAATAGCCTTTGATTGTCCATACATGCAGTGCGATCCCGCCCATGTAAGCAAACACCACACCACCGTGAGTATTCAAGCCTAGGAATGGAACATAAGTGCCTAAACGGTCGAACAAAGCGTATAAAGCCACCAGCGCAAGAACAGCTGGGAACATTTGGAAAATCAACATTGAGCGAAGGATCAAGGTTTTGCCTTTAAACTTCATACGGGCAAAAGCATAAGCACAAGTGGTTGATAGTGTCACGATGCCAATCGCAGTTAAACCCGCCACTTTAACCGAGTTCCATAGCCATAATAAAACCGGGAACGGCGGTTTGGTTACGCTGCCATCGGCATGCACCACATCAAATCCAAGCGCCAGTTTCCAGTGCTCGAGTGATGGGTTGCGTGGGATCAAATCCCCTGCGGCGTAGTTACCTTCGCGGAAAGATATTGCGATCACCATTAATAACGGGAACATCATCACCGCCAAGAAAAGCCACATGCCGACATGCGTTGCCCACAAACGATATTTCAATGATTTTGGTTGAACCATAGCCATAGTCAGTACTCCCTATTCTGTTTCTAGCTTGGTGAATTTCATGTTCAGCAGTGACAAGCCGCCAACCAATACGAAGATCAATGTTGCGATTGCGCCTGCGAGACCAAAGTCTTGACCGCCCGCCCCTTCAAAGGCAATACGATAGGTGTAACTCACCAGCAAATCGGTGTGACCGGCCGGAACCGTGGTGCCTATCATGTCTGGTGCACCGTTGGTTAATAATTGGATTAAGACAAAGTTGTTAAAGTTAAACGCAAAGCTGGCAATTAATAGTGGCACCATAGGTTTTACTAATAATGGCAAGGTGATTTTAAAGAAGTTATCAATTGGACCTGCGCCATCCATTGCTGAGGCTTCATACAAATCATCGGGGATCGCTTTAAGCATACCCATAGCTAGGATCATCATGTACGGATAGCCGAGCCAAGTATTGACGATAATGATCATGGTTTTAGCCAATGTCGGGTCGGTAAACCATGCCGGGCTTAAGCCAAATAGTCCTTGCAGTAACTGGTTGATCTCACCAAAGCTTTGGTTAAATAAGCCTTTAAAAATCAAGATGGAAATAAAGGCTGGCACCGCATAAGGCAAGATTAATAATACTCGGTATAAGCCGCGTCCTTTTAACGCTTCCCAAGAAACGATTTGCGCCAAGATCACACCAAAAGCAAGGGTTAATGCCACTGTGATGGCCGAGAACAATACTGTCCATACAAAGATTTTAAAGAACGGTCCTTGAATGCCTGGGTCACTAAAGATGCGGGTAAAGTTATCAAAACCGATATTAACAATGAATCCTGGCGTGATTGGCTTGCCAATAAAAGCGCCATCAGTATCGACCGTTTGGTAGTAGCCAATCTCGTAATTTGGTTTTAATACCTGTTCAGTTTTGTTGTTGACCAAGCTTTCGCCGTCGCTATCTAAGGTATAAAGCGGCTTTACTTGAGCAAATTTACGCAGACCCGACATTTTAAGCTCAGTGCCATTTGGTGTTTCAACCACAAGCTCGCTTAATAGATTACGGTTTTTAATGACGGCTTTTAACGGTGCTTTTTTACCGGTTAATGCATCTGACGGTAACAATGCAATGTGTCCAGCCGGTTGATTAGCCGTGGCCTTAGTTAACGACTTTTTCGTTAATGAGCGCGGCGCAGAAACCAGCCAAGTGTCACCTTGTTTTAAAGCAATGGAATAAAGGTCGTCGTGTTGACGCAATTCAAACGAATAACTGTCGCCACTTTGAAAGGTTTGATCCATTAACACGCTTTGCGCGCGCTCAAAACTTAATTGATTAGCGCCGCTATAGTTGGTAAACGCTAAGCCAATGGTATAAATCAGAGGGAAAATGATGAATAAGATCATTCCCGCCACACCTGGGTAAATATAACGGTGGGCATAGGTGCGCTTGCGGGCAAAAACATAGACACCCAAAGACGCTAAAACTAAGGTTAAAAGTGCAAAAGCAAATTCACCGCGTGAGTACATTAAAACGATCGCGTAACCATTAAGTAAGGTCACAATCGATAAGGCTGCCGTTTTTACCCAATTCGCCTTGATCCAAGACTGGGCAGCAGAATCTGAAATATGAGAGGGATGAGATGACACAAGATTTGAAGACATAATAGATTCCATTACCATATCGCATAATCAAAACAAAAGTTTTGAAAACACGTCAGCTTTTGAAACTGCAAAGAGGTTGAAAAGTCACTTCAAGCTCCATTCAAAGGCATCGATAAACTCAATCAAAGCTTTACCGTTACATAAGAAAGCAAAGAGATAAATGAGAAGGAAGCGATAAACTTACCCCTTCCTTCTCGCCACCGGTTATACAATCGGTGGAAGACGAACGATTATTTCGTCATACGAGCCGCAACGGTATCAAGCGCTTCTTTTACCGATTGACGACCATTAACCACATTGCCAATCGCCGCTTTTTCTGCGTACCAGAATGCTGACATTTGAGAAATATTTGGCATAACTTCACCGTTCTGAGCATTTGCCATTGTGGCGGCTATACGTGGATCTTTCGCCAGCTCAGCTTGGTATGAGGTTAATGCTACCGCGCCTAGTGGGGTATCATCGTTGATCTCTTTCAAGCCTTTTTTGGTTAGCATGTAGTTTTCGATAAACTCAACCGCCAAGTCTTTGTTAGGGGATGCCGAGCTAATACCCGCTGTTAACACTCCCACAAAAGGTTTCGATGGTTTGCCATTAAACATCGGCAATGTGGTTACGCCGTAGTTAATGCCCGCTTTATCGATGTTAGCCCAAGACCAAGGACCATTAATCGTCATCGCCACTTCGCCTTTGTTAAAGCCAGACTCTGCAATGGTGTAATCCACATCCGGTGACATCACTTTTTGGTCAATCAGACCTTTAAGGAAGGTCATGGCATTGATCGCACCGGCATTATTCACGCCCACATCTTTCGGATTGTATTGACCATCGGCAAACTTAAATGCGTAACCGCCATCAGAGGCAAGAATTGGCCATGTGAAGAAGGGTTCAGAAAGGTTCCACATGATCGCGTGCTTGCCGTCTTTTTGCAGTTTTTTATCTAGCGCAGCAATGTCTTCCCAGTTTTTAGGTGGGGTTTTAATTAAGTCTTTGTTGTAAATAAGCGATAAAGATTCAACCGCCACAGGATAGCCGATGTATTTACCATCGTAAGAAACCGCATCCCAAGTGAAATCAGTGAATTTAGATTTGAATTCAGCCGATGGTTTTACTTCCGCCAATAGACCAGATTTCGCGTAACCGCCGAAACGGTCGTGCGCCCAAAGAACAATATCAGGGCCATCACCGGTTGACGCCAGTTGCGGGAATTTTTCTTCTAACTTATCAGGGTGAGAAACGGTGACTTTAATGCCAGTGTCCGCTTCAAATTGCTTACCCACTTCAGCTAGGCCGTTATAGCCTTTATCGCCGTTGATCCAAATTGTTAGCTGACCTTCCTGTATGGCAGCATGTGCACTCACACCACTTAAGGCTAAGCTACATAAAATGGCAGTTTTGAGGACTTTTTTCATTTCCATGATCCTTTCTATTATTCTATTTGCGGTTACATCACTGTAGGGTCTGTAACACGATGGATACCTTTCTCAGCAAGCGAAATGCTTTACCCTTTTTGACTCGGGTTACGGTATAGCTCAATCTTGCAATAATTAGGAATGGTGAACATCCTCCTAATCTCTACGCCCCCGCGATACAAGATAGAAACTGTGATTTAGATTCACAATTGTTTGCTAATATACCTTAAAACAGCGACTAAACGTGATCGAACGCACGCGTATATGTGGCTATTTAACTCAAAGATGATCTGAATTAAAAAGTGTGACCCATGCACTCCTCCCCCATCATCCACCAAAAATTAATCGCACAAGGATGAGGTGGTTTTCAAACGCTTAGGTAATATGGCTCTCATTGAAGTGATATAAAAAATTAATTAACTTAAACGGCAGCCTCTCATTATCATCTTGCTGCCAAACCAATAAAAACAAAAGGAACCACCATGACCAGTGTAACGCTAAGAAAGGTATGTAAAGCGTACGGTGACAATCTCATTTCTGAAAACGTCGATCTGGATATTCAAGATGGCGAGTTCGTCGTCTTTGTTGGCCCATCCGGTTGCGGTAAGTCAACATTATTGCGCTGCATCGCCGGCTTAGAAGACATCACTTCAGGTGAGTTATTTATTGGCGATAAAAAAATGAACGACGTGCCGCCATCTGAGCGTGGTGTCGGCATGGTATTCCAATCTTATGCGTTATATCCGCACTTAAACTTATTCGACAATATGTCTTTTGGTCTGAAACTGGCTAAGGAAGATAAAGCTAAAATCAAATCGCGCGTTGATCACGCAGCCGATATTTTGCAGCTAGGTCACTTATTAGAGCGCCGTCCAAAAGCCCTTTCAGGTGGTCAGCGTCAACGGGTCGCAATCGGTCGTACTTTAGTGGCGCAACCAGAAGTATTTTTGCTGGATGAGCCGTTATCGAACCTCGATGCTGCCTTGCGTGTCCAAATGCGAATTGAACTAGCCAAACTGCACAAAAAACTTGGTTGCACCATGATTTATGTGACTCATGATCAGGTCGAAGCAATGACCATGGCCGATAAAATCGTGGTATTGGATGGTGGCAGTGTGTCGCAAGTGGGCAAACCATTAGAGTTATACCATTACCCAGAGAACCGTTTTGTGGCTGGCTTTATTGGCTCACCAAAAATGAATTTTATTAACGTTGAGATCAAAGAAGTGGAAGCTGAGCGCGTGAAAGTGGAGCTCGCCAGCCAAGCATCATTTTGGATCCAAGTGGATGGCAGCACCGTGACCCAAGGCTCGCGGATGTCACTTGGCATTCGCCCTGAGCATTTACTGCCCGCCAATGAAGGCGATGTCAGTATTAAAGGCCATGTGCAAGTGGTTGAGAAGTTAGGTAACGAAACTCAAGTCTACCTAAACCTTGATAACGTCGATGCCGATTTTATCTATCGTGAAAACGACACCTTAGATGTCGATTCGGGCGATGAATTCGAAATTGGCATTCCGGCTTACCGTTGTCACTTATTCCACAGCGATGGGCGATCGTGCCGCCGTTTATTTAAAGAGCGTGGTATTTAAACTCCCCGTTTTTCCCTTTTTCATTGTAATGCCTTCGCCCCATTCCATGCTTGGTTTGGGGCTTTTTTTGTTTAATGAGCACAGGCCATTAAGAGCCCCCAAATAAGCCCTTCTGGTTTCGTTGTTGTTTTTTGCCAAGACATTTTTACGTCTATTTAAAGTCTGGGTGTCGCTTATGCCGAGAATCTAGGGTCAACTCAAATTAGCGACAGCTAACACCTTCATATCTGTATCTGTATCTGTATCTGTATCTGTATCTGTATCTGTATCTGTATCTGTAGCTGAAAATCAAACATCGAAAAATCGAAAACCATTCTCCGATGAATAAAGCTGGTAAGGAGTGATTGATATATGAATTTTTCGTGCCGTAGTTTGCATGCCCTTATCTGAATATTTCATGCTTCATGCTTCATGCTTCATGCTTCATGCTTCATGCTTCATGCTTCATGCTTAAAAACCATGCAAATCAACCTTCATCAAGCCAAGAAACACATATTCTTCATCTCATGAGCCAAATCATGTGTTCTGAGGCTTTTAATTCTACTTTAACCACTAACCCTACGAACTAAAACTAGCACAAACCCCATTAATTTCATTATCATCTCAGTAATCTAGCTTCGATCACAAAAGCTTGTTTTCCGTGATAATCCTCCCACCTTTTTCGCTGAATTCCACTAAAAAACCACCCAGATCACAGTCAGTTTAAGTACCGGTTACCCCAAGTGTGATCCCCACACTCCTCCTTTATTTCTACTCCCCCTACACCTCTTATTTAGGAGGATGTTCCGCATGTTCGATTACCGCAAGATAACCCCATCACTGAATGACGAAACCAAAGAAGTCATACGCATTCAGCGAACAGTCAACCCATTGCATACTTATGCTAACGACAGTGTGAGCAGGGTAACGAGAAACAATATAAAGGATTGTAATTATGAAAACGCTTAAGGTTTGTTTAACAGCTGCTGCGGTATCCTCTGCTCTACTTGCGTCTTCCGCGATGGCAGTTGGCGTCGACTTCCATGGTTATATGCGTGCTGGTACTGGCGTAAGTGCCCATGGTGGTGCTAATGAATCGTATGAAAAAAATAAAGTGGGTCGTCTTGGTAACGAAGATGATGTATACGGTGAAATTCAATTAGATACCACGCCAATTAAAGCTGGTGATAGCGCTGAATTTATTGTGAGCTCTATGATTGCGTATGGCTCTGATGGTTCTAACGGCTGGGAATCAGCTCGTGATGACGATGATGGTGCCGATGTTGCATTGGCGCAATTTAACGTACAAGCCAAAGGTTTATTTGAGTTCGATAAGGATGCCACACTTTGGGCCGGTAAGCGTTACTACCAACGTCAAGACATTCATATTACTGACTTCTATTACTGGAATACTTCTGGCGGTGCGGGCGGTGGTATTGAAAACGTCACAGTTGGTCCTGGTAAATTATCATTTGCTTTCATGCGCGATGACAGCCTTGGGGTTGATCTCGATGGCACAGGCAACAATAATCAAAACATCAATGTTAACAATTTTGACCTTCGTTATGCTGGTCTAGGTTTATGGCAAGATGCGAGCTTAGAGTTGGGTGTTAACTATTACATGGTTAATGAATCTGACGAACAAGAAAACTTTAATGTCGATACAGATGACAGTGTCATGTTGACAGCAGTCGTTAGCCAAAATAACTTCTTCGGCGGCTTTAACAAAACCGTATTCCAATTTGGTACTAACGGCGCTGCATCAGGAATGGCTGGGCTAGGTTCAGGTAGCTGGGTTCCTGCTGTCACCGATGGCGATACTGGTTTCCGCGTGATTAACTTTGGTGTGATTGATATGGGTTCTAGCTGGAATCTTGGTCACCAAGTGATGTATGCACAAAGCTCTTACGATAATAGTAATAAAGACGACCATACTTTTGCCAACATTGTTGTGCGCCCAATCTATAACTGGTCTGAAATTATGAAAACTGAATTTGAAGCCGGTTACTTCACTGAAGATAACGCATGGGGCAGCAAAGGGGCTGATAATGAAGGTGCTAAGTTTACTGTTGCGCAAGCATGGTCTGCTGGATCTGGATTCTGGGCTCGTCCGGAAATTCGCGTCTACGCATCGTATGTAGATGACTTTAAAAATGACAATCGCTTCGGTGGGGATGAATCTTCTGAAGTATCCGTTGGTATCCAAGCAGAAGCATGGTGGTAAGCCACTCTGTTTAACATAAAAATTAACGCCGGCACGTTGCTGGCGTTATCTGTTTTTCAATAGGTAGGTTTACCTATACCTTTAATTTAAGGGGCATTATGTCTGTATTCACAGCAAACCAAGCAACACCTCAAGCTGATGTGATTTTACATGCCTTTGATTGGTCATATAACAAGATCGCCGCTGAAGCAGAGCGTATCGCGCAATTAGGTTACCAATCGATTTTAATATCACCTCCAATGAAATCACCGGATGAAGATAAATGGTGGATGCGTTACCAACCACAAGACTACCGAGTGATCGACAATCCATTAGGCAATACTCTTGATTTTATTGCCATGTTGGATGCATTAAAGCAACAACAGATAAAAATTTATGTCGATGTGGTGTTTAATCACATGGCCAACGAAGCCTATTGTCGTGATGACTTAAATTATCCAAACCAGACAATTATGGCGCAATATCAAAACCAAGCAGAACATTACGCCACACTTCGTTTATTTGGCGATCTCTCGCAGCCGTTATTTACTTCAAACGATTTTGAACCCGCTTTCCCAATCAAAAACTGGCTAGATGCCAAAGAAGTGCAAACCGGCCGATTAAGTGGCAGTGACACAGATCCAGGGCTTCCTACACTGGCGCCAACGGATAATGTGGTTGAGCAACAACAAAGCTATATCAAAGCACTGAAAGCGTTAGGCGTGAATGGATTTCGAATTGATGCAGCAAAACACTTATCTGCCGCACATATTGAAAAAGTCTGGACTGAAGATATTTGTGCCGATGTGCGAATTTTTGGTGAGATCATTACCGATGGTGGCGTGGGCAAAGCTGAATACGAAACCTTTTTACAGCCGTTTGTCGAGCAGACGCCATTCGATGCTTATGATTTTCCACTCTTCCATTCTATGTTGAATGTGTTTGAGCATAACGTGAGTATGAAGTCTTTATTATCGGTTGCTGAAAATGGTCAGTGTTTAGATCCAAATCGTGCGATCACGTTTGTCGTAACGCATGACATTCCTAATAATGATGTTTTCCGTAATCAGCTGATGTCGGCTGGGCATGAGCAGTTAGCTTATTGTTATTTACTCGGTTGTTGTGATGGTTCGCCGTTGATTTATACCGATCTCAACACCAGTAATGATGTCGATGCTCTCGGTCATCCCCGCTGGATGAAAAGTTGGCATGATAATAGTCTGACCAAAATGATCGCGTTCCATAAACAAGTACATGGTGAACCGATTCACGTCTTAGCCTGTGGTAATGAACTGTTGGTGCTGTTGCGTGGCAGTATTGAGCACCCAAAAGGGATTGTAGCGATCAATAAGGGGAATGAAGAGTTCCAAGTGAATTTACCTGCCGCGCAATACAACGTGTTGCTCGGGGGGGATGATCTTCTTTCTCAACATAGCTTAACCATCCCGGCACAATCTGGACTGATGTTAATGGCTGACTAAACGAAAAGCTATCAATTCGATATAAACAATGCCACTGCGTGATCGTAGTGGCATGTTTTTGCTGGATGAAGATAAACGAATTGCTTATTTTGCCGCGATCTTCTGCACCGCTTTATGCAATACCGAGGTATCCATACGGTTATCACCGGCTTTAGCAAGTTCGACGTAATTATCAAAGGTTTGCTGAGTATGCGCTAAGTTCAAGCCGTGTTTTTTGGCTTCATCTAAGCTAAAACCTAAATCTTTGATCATCCAATCAATGGCAAAACCAAAATCGTATTGATCTTTGGCCATGGTGCTGGCGCGATTTTCCATCTGCCATGAACCTGCGGCGCCATTTTTCAAACAATCGACTAAGTTTTCAATATCTAAGCCTGATTTTTGAGCCAGTAATAAGCCTTCAGACAATCCGCGTAATGCGCCAGCAATACAAATTTGATTGACCATTTTAGCCCGCTGACCTTGACCGACTTCGCCCATCAATACCGATGACTTACCATAAGCTTTAAATACCGGTTGAAGCTTGTCGAATAACGCCTGCTCGCCACCACACATAATGGTCAATACGCCGTTTTCAGCGCCACTTTGACCGCCAGATACTGGTGCGTCCATAAATTCAATATTCAAGGCTTGAGCCGCTTGTAAGAGCTCTTGTGCCAAGGTTGCCGATGTGGTGGTGTGATCCACTAAAATCGCGCCCGTTTTCATAAAACCTAACGCACCGGTTTGGCTGGTGGTCATACTGCGCACGTCATCATCATTACCGACACAAAGCAAAACCACATCCGCGTCTTTCACGCACTCTTCAACAGTGGTGGCAGCTATACCTGAATAGTGGCTCGTCCAATCTTGCGCTTTGCTATGAGTACGGTTAAAAACGCTAACTTCAAATCCGGCTTGCGCTAAATGCCCAGCCATTGGAAAACCCATAACCCCTAAACCGAGAAAACTAACCTTCATCGTGACTCCCTTCTTCAAATCAAAAAATAATACCGTTTAAATAAAAACACCGAGCGCATTAAGCGCTCGGTGTTGAAATGTTTATTTGTTATTACCAGCCAAGCAATGCTTACTCTTCTTCAAGCTCTGCATTGTGGTAAACCTGCTGCACATCATCACAATCGTCTAGCATGTCTAAAAACTTCTGGAATTTAACCGCATCTTCGCCGGTAACTGGCGTATGGTTTTGTGGCACAAAAGTGATTTCTTCGACATCAACCACAAGATCTGGATATTCTTCTGCTAACGCTGTTTTCGCTTTAAAGAATTCAGTATGCGGGGTAAAAACAGTGATCACACCATCTTCTAATTCGATGTCGGTAACATCAACATCCGCCATCATTAGCGCTTCTAATACTGCTTCTTCATCTTCGCCAGCAAATTGGAACACCGCTTGATGGTCAAACATGTGAGCAACCGTGCCTGGGCTACCAATTTTTGCACCGGTTTTCACGAAGCATTGACGAACGTCTTGGAATGTACGGTTGCCGTTATCGGTTAGGCAATCAACGATAACGCTAGCGCCACCAGGAGCAAAACCTTCGTAACGTGCAGGTTGGAAATCTTCACCGCCGCCGCCAGTGGCTTTGTCTAATGCTTTTTCAATTACATGCGCTGGAACGTTGTCTTTCTTCGCTTTAGAAATAAGATGCTTAAGCGATAAATTCATATCAGGATCAGCGCCACCATTTTTTGCGGCAACGTAAATCTCTTTACCGTATTTTGAATAAACTTTAATTTTTGCGCCTGCAGTTTTTGCCATTGAGGCCTTGCGCACTTCAAAACTTCTTCCCATGGGTATCTTCTCTCTGATTTTATTTTATGCTGAATGTTACCATAACAATGACTCTATTCTTATGGTCTCAGATCACGGTTGGCCTTCATTGTTAGTCAGACTGTCTTTATGCGACGCCCATGATCCGTTTGTATTTTTGAATTGCTTGTTCGAAAAAAACACGCTCATCAGGGTCTCGGATTTTTTCCGCTTCGTTAAATAACAATTCGGGTCCTGCTTTCGCCTGCTTTAATTGCCAAACAAAATAGGAAGCTTGTTTATCTAACTCGATCTTATTTTTCTCCGCTGGTGGCAGCAAAGATAAATTAATAGACATGAGACGACCTTTATGTGCGATTTTAAGAGCGGGAAATATAGCATAGCTAAAGGGGAAAGATAAAAAATATTACCAAGTTTACAGTGTAAATCGAACAAACAGGACGAATGATTCGCCCTGTTTTAAGTCAACACTCTTTACTGCTGCTTTTTACAGCGCTTGAATTCAAAGACTAAAGAGATAACGCCTGATTAATGGATCAAACCGAGTTCTCTCGCCTCTTCTAAAGTTAATCCGCTTTCACGAATTTCTTGTAATGTTTCAATCCGACGTCTAGCCTCTGCGTTTTTCATTTGTTTAGAATTTGCTTGGGCCACCGATTCATCTTTTTTAGTCCAAGATGTGGTAATGCCTGTCATGTCATCATGATCTATTGAATTAATCGACATAAGTACCTCCAGAAAACCATGTATAAACTAAGTTGGATATTAAGCAAAAAATGGCTAAGTTGTTAAGTGAATAATGTGTAGATTGTGATTCCAATCAGACTTCACTAACAACATTATTAATGCGGAAAAGAATTGCTGTTCTTCTGCTTAAACTGGGTGTAGCGTCAATATGATCACGCCAAGTAAAATCGACCTAACCCCGTTAGCTACCGCCCCAATTCATTATATATTTACAGTATAGACAATAATCCTCGAAAGCATGATCAAGGGATCATTTACCTAAACACATCCTTGATCATGCTTTCATAAAAAAGCCCAAAGATTTGATCTTTGGGCTTTTTTTAATTCAGACTGGTTATAAGATTAGCGATAGATTAGATAAAAATCAGCTATCGGCAGCCATTTCATTTAAGGCTCTGAGCACAGTTTCATCTAAGTGACCTTCGAAGACTTGTTTACATACTTTACGTCTTACCGCTAATCCTGCAATGACACGTTCTATCGACAAATGCTTATCTTTGGACTCTTGGTTAAACAACTCGACGGTTTTGCTTAATGTTTCGTATGGCACCACCGTTTCACCCACGCGTAACCAATCGAGCTTATCAATCAACTCATCGCACTCTTCTTTAATTGAAGCATACGGATGCCCCGTCATGGCAGATAACGCGGTTAAACTGCGTTCTAGCGCTTGTGGCGAGGTATATTTAGACAAGGTAATGATCAATTCATCAGCGTTGATCTCAACTAAGTGTTTTTTCTGTTTCACTCGACGACCTAAACGACCACGCGGTGAAGGGGCTTTACGTTGGATCGGTTCGAATTCGCCATCAATGATCTCGGCTAATTCTTGTAATTTTTGCTTAGATACTAGCTCATTACGCAGCGGGTTTGGTAGCGTTGGCGCCATATTACGCTTGCCGGCATTGGTGGTACGAGCACGTGAAAAGCGCAATACTTCTTCGGCATCACAACGAATATCAATTTGATAATCGAGCACTTTGCCTTTTTCCATAATGTTGCTGATCGTAAGATGGTAACCCCAAAGATTAACAACAAAAAGATCATCGGTTTGCTTGCCTTCAGATAGCTTTCTTAATTCACGGATCAGATCCATCGAGAATCGACGCCATTCGATGTTTCTCGCCAGTTTCTGATTGATCTCACTTAGGAGCATTGATTCGGTTAAACGGCGTACTAGACGGCTTCTGAAGAACGTATACAGCTGAAACACTAAGGTGTGTTGCTTCAAGATCTCTGGTGGGAATAAGAAAAAGTAATCTTTGGTTAATAATTCTTCAAAAAATGACGGTTCCCATACCAAAATATACAAATTAGGTTTGATCCGGATCTCACCGGCTGAATTTTCAGTTGGCGCTTCATCGGAAGCAGTGATAGTGCGGGCAATAAAGCGAAAACGATCACTTTTAAACCCTTCCGGCATGTTTTCACTAAGCCAACGTCCGGTTAATTCATGCAATTGAAAATCGGTAAACTCGATACGATCAATACTGTCACGGATTGAATCACGAGCTGGGCCACTGTCTTTTTTCCCGCGTAGAGATAAAATATCCGTGATATATAAAGGGGTTTTATTCGGCATTTGTTTGGCATCAACATGAAAATCATCTTGGTGGTGTTGATGATACTGAACCGTTAAGGTAAATAACGCGAACAGGGTCATTTGATCATCGACCGTCATAATATTTTTGGATGATCTTGTTTCAATGATTGCTCGAGTGCCAGAAATAGAAACCATTGATTTTTGGTAGCTTTTTCTGGTTCTTGGTGGCGCTAATGCTTGATCTATGATCCCTGCCCAATTAGTTGGCGAAACTACAAATTGATCGGCTTCGTTTCGCATAGCTGGTGGGGTAAACAATCCGTGATCGTTAAGTAATTGTCGGTTAACTTGTGTTTGAGCCAACGCTTTAGAACGTTTTTGATTCTCAGTTTTTCTGGTTGATTCCGTTTTTAAACTGGTTGATCCTAATACCGAGATTAACTGATTTGGATTGACAAAGTTATGCAGCATGGTCTTGCCAGCTAGCCCTTCTTCAAAACGAACTGGAATTTGATGAAATAATCCGATTGATACCGCGGCACGTAAACGTTGCTGGATTGCGGCTCGAGTCAGCTGCCCATCGGTTGCTTCAATAAGCTCGGTTGTCGATACAAAGCCATCTTTACTGGAAAGTCCGCGTAAAGAAATAAGATTAAGTAGCTCGATAATACTGCGGGTTACCCCTTTAAAATGTTGGTATTGTTCGATCCAGTCAATCACTTGTTCTGAGATCTTAAATAAATGACCATCTTTGTGGGTTCGAGGTAATTGAATTAAGATCTTTTCTTGGCTAGCCATAACAATTCCATTTCGCATTTATCGTAAGGTGTACATAGTTCCAAGAGAATAAAGAAAAAAGATCCAAAAAGAAAGAAAAAAATGATCTTGATTTATATAACTGATCTTTTGTTTATATGATCTATATTGGTTATATGATCTAATGATCTGGCTGGTAATTCCCCTTTAAGTAACTGTATATAAATAAGTTATTTTTTTACCTTTGGGAAGCATGATCATAAAGGCTTAAGACGCATGATCAAAGTAAGATCGGAAGGATGATCAATTTTGATAAGAAGCATGATCAGGATATTTCCTAAAGCATGATCATTGAGAAAGCGAAACAATGATCAATCAAAATAGACATGTTATCCACAGATATTTTATCTCAATGTGCATATTATTCTGCTGATAACGAATATGAGCATGCGACGGAAGCCTTTTTAATTCATTTTTCGCTAATTCTTTACTTTTAGGAACGATGATCAAGTTGAATACTGGCTACTTGCTAAGTTTTCAATGTTAAATGCACTTTTCAAAATGACATACATCGTAATCTAGATAAGGCTTTGTATGCTTCCATAGCAAATAAACGCTTGATCATTGATCCGTAATCTTGGTCTTTGGATCTCATTGCATATTCACCAGCCTTCCTTGATCATTGTTCTAAGAGCGCCCAAATTGATGCTTTGCTGTGGTCCAGAAGCATGATCAAGTAGATACAGCATAAGAATTTTTTTCTTTATTTCTCTCTTGATCATCGTTCCGTGATTTTATCGGTTTTTAATGATGGATGTAGGAACAAAACTAGAAAGAAGAGTGGAAAAAAATCCAACCTCTTGAGCTATTTTTGTAAAAATCATCATTTAAGTATGTGGTGTGATGATTGATCTTATCCGAATGATCACTTTATTGGAGGGCATTCTTGGCTCTATAAGCGTATTTAGTTAGTATTTCAACGAAGAAATTAAATTGAAATAGCACTGACAGTAAAATAGTGACTCACTATAATCGTTCCGCAAAAAACGATTAGATATTAAGAAGATTCAAACTTAACTTACCGATTGACTTGATATCTCACTGAAAATATCAATCTTTGTAAGTTAATGCTATTTACATTGTAAATAGGTTACGTGGTAACACTTTTAATCTGTTGGAAATAGTAAGGTGTTTTACACAATAAAAAAGATCAAAATAAGCATGATTTTGACCAAATGGTTTGTTTTATCTCTCATTTACGCCATTTCAATGAAAACAAACAAATAAATATATGTTCAGCTTATTGTTGTTTTTACTGTTTTCGTTGTACAATCAGGACCTAGATAAAATGATGGGATCACTGATGAAAAGAGAACAGACAATAAAAAATCTGGAGCGTTTAGCTGAACTGACCAAACAAGTTCAAGCCGATCGTATCCAATTGGTTTTAGAAGAACGCAAGGAAGAACATTTTCCACCGATGTCGAAAGCATTAATGGAAACTCGTTCTGGTCTAACTCGTCGAAAATTGGATGAAGCAATTGGCAAAATGGAAGCCGGTGGTCATCAGTTTACCAAAAATAACGCCAATCATTATTCGATCACATTGAGTGAAGCTCATCAATTAATGGATGCGGCTGGTGCGCCAATGTTCCATCAATTGAAAAAAAACACTTCCAATAAACCATGGGTAGTGAACGTACAAAACCAAAAAGGCGGTACCGGAAAATCCATGTCGGCGGTGCATATTGCGGCATGTTTAGCGCTTAATTTAGAAAAGCGCTATCGAATTTGTTTGATTGATTTAGATCCACAAGGCTCTTTACGTTTATTTTTGAATCCACAAATTAGTGGCGAAGAACGTGAAGATATTTATTCTGCTGTTGATGTGATGCTGGATAATCTGCCTGATGATAAACAAATTGATGCTGAATTTATGCGTAAAAACGTATTAATGCCGACTCAATACCCAAATTTGAAAACCATTTCAGCTTTCCCTGAAGATGCGATGTTTAATGCTGAGGCATGGCAAGATCTTTCTCAGAATCAATCTCTTGATATCGTAAAGCTATTAAAAGAAAAGCTGATTGATAAAATTGCCGATGATTTCGATATCATTATGATGGACACCGGTCCTCATGTTGATCCACTGGTTTGGAATGCAATGTACGCCTCAAATGCACTATTGATCCCTTGTGCGGCTAAGCGATTAGACTGGGCTTCAACGGTGAATTTCTTCCAGCATTTGCCTACAGTGTATGAAATGTTCCCTGAAGATTGGCAAGGTTTAGAATTTATTCGTTTAATGCCGACTATGTTTGAAGATGATAACAAGAAACAAGTCTCGGTTTTAACTGAAATGAATTACTTATTAGCTGAGCAAGTGATGATGGCGACGATCCCAAGAAGTCGCGCATTTGAAACCTGCGCCGATACTTACAGCACCGTATTTGATTTAACCGCCAGTGATTTTGAAGGTGGTAAAAAAACCTTAGCTGTAGCGCAAGATGCAGTACAAAAAAGTGCACTAGAACTTGAACGAGTGATGCATAGTCACTGGGCATCATTAAACCGAGGGGATGAATAATGGCGATCAAAACGTCTGAATTAAACGCAAAATTGTTTGGTAAAAGTAATAAACGCCGCGCTTCCACTCCGATTGAAGCTCAAGCTGCCGCCAAAGATAAAGCACAAGTGATCGAACTTGCGATTGCGGGCAAAGCGTTAGTCTCATTTGAACTTATGTCTATTCCAGCGGTAGAGATCAAAGATCAAACTTTAGTCTTTGCTCAGAATTCGCGTGAACAATCTTTCTTAAATGAGCATGCTTTATCGGATATTTTATCGACCTTAAAAGAGCGTGGTCAACAATACCCTGCTGTCGGTCGTCGTAATAAAAATGGTAAAATTGAAGTGCTTGACGGTAGTCGTCGTCGAATGTCGTGTATTTTGGCACAAAAAGACTTCTTAATTTACGTCGCGGACGAGATTGAAACCGAAGACGCTAAGTTTTTATCCGATGTGGCCAATGCTCATAAACCATTGTCATTATATGAACGTGGTCGTGAAATGCAGCATAAATTGGATAGTGGTGAAGCGAGCGATCAAAAATCGTTAGCGCAAATCTTTCAGTGCAGCGAAGCACTGGTGAGTGGCGCTTTAAAAGCGGCGGCCTTGCCAATTGAAATATTAACCATTTACCCAAATGTGAGTGATGTTGGCCGCCCAACCATTGTTAAATTGCATAAGTTGTACCATTCGCTGCCACAAAAATCTCAAACGTTATTACTTGAAAAATGTCGTTCGCAACAAGGTGAGATCTGGAAAAGCTCGGATACTCAAGGTGTCGCGCGTTTAACCAAAGACATTTCCAGTCAATTAGAAGCTTGGATAGAAGAACTGGCCCCTACCCCAGCAAAGCAGACTGCGGATAAAGTCGATTTAATCAAAGGTCGTGCAAGCTACAGCCGTAAAGGGTCAAGCTTATCCTTGTCACTTAAAAAAATTGACGATGAAACCATGCAAGCTATTCTTGATTTTGTGCAGACGAAACTCGATTAGTTGCTCGAATAATTAATAATATACCCACCTTGTATAAAGCCGCACTTCATTGTTGAATGTGCGGCTTTTTTTATCGTGGTATGCTTAGCTTATTCAATCATTAACGGTGTGATGCCATGACCGCCCTCGCCTCTTTGCTGCAACTTCAAACTCAATTAATTACTGAACAACATCGTGCTGCGGTGCGGATAATGTTGGAACAATCGGATTCGATCTCACTGATCAAGCAATATTGCCAGCAGTTAGATTTATCGGCTGCTAACATCGCATGGTTTGGTGGGTTCAATGAGTTAGAGGCTCGCTTACCCTGTCAGAACTTTACTTATAAACAAGGTAGCCAAATCTTAGGTCAAGATGTTGATTTATTGATTTTTGATTGTGCTGTTGGGTTTGATGCCAATAGCTTTACTGCCGCGTGCGGGGCATTAAAAGCGGGCGGATTGTTATTGATACTCAATAGTGAACAATTGCCAAGCTCTTATAGCCACACTTGGTTATTGCACTATCTCCAATATTGGCCTGAGATTGACGCGATAGATTCACCGCTTAAATCGGGCGCTTTAATGGATGCTCAACCTAAAGCAGATCAAGTAAAACCACTCTGCGATCAAAATATTAAGCCCAACCGCTTTATTGAAGGTAAAACTCAAGATCAAATCTGTGCTATTGCTGCTATTAAAAAAGTGGTATCTGGTCACCGTAAACGCCCTTTAGTATTAACCGCGCACCGAGGCCGAGGAAAGTCAGCTTGTTTAGGTATGGCCGCGGCGCAATTAATGGCTGAGCAGCAACGAACGATTATTGTCACAGCGCCTTCGATTAAAGCGTTATCCAGTGTGTTTGAACATGCGATTTTGCAATTAGAGCAGCAGCAAGTAGGCCATAACTCGCCAGTAAAAGTGCAGCAACAAACACGCTTATCGTTAATATTAGATAATGGTTCCTGTTTGCAGTTTGTCGCGCCCGATGAGCTGTTATTAACTCTACCTGAGTGCGACTTGTTATTAGTCGATGAAGCAGCTGCCCTGCCGTTAGCGATGTTAAAACGCATGACTCAGCATTATCATCGCATGGTGTTTAGCTCGACGGTACATGGCTATGAAGGCTGTGGCCGAGGGTTCACGCTGAAGTTTATGCAGTGGTTAGTGGAAAACCGCAAAGGTTGGAAGCAACTTGAACTGCAACAGCCTATCCGTTGGCAGCAAGATGATCCGTTAGAGCTGTGGTTGTTTGATGCCTTTTTGTTAGCGTGCGATATGACCCCTGCCCCAACCTCATATTCTGATGTGAAATTAAAACCGATCAATAAATCCCAATTACTGGCGGAGCCTGAATTATTACGTTCGGTTTTTGGGTTATTGGTGAATGCGCATTATCAAACCGCGCCCAATGATTTGTTTCAGTTACTCGATGATGACGCCATGAGTTTATACCTTATTCAATCTCAAGCTTCACTATTGGGTTGTCTGGTGATTAATTTAGAAGGCGGGTTAAGCGATGATTTGGTCACTGCCATTCAGCAAGGAAAACGTCGCCCTAAAGGTCATTTAGTGGCAAGTCATTTAACCAATCATCTTGGGTTAAAAGATGCTGCGCTTCAAACCAGCGCGCGAATTATGCGAATTGCTGTCCATCCTCAATTACAAGGTCAAGGGATAGGTCAACAAGCGTTGAATCTGCTGCAATTACAGTTGATTGATCAAGTGGATTTTATATCGACCAGTTTTGGCGCCACCCCCGAGCTTGTGCGATTTTGGTCGGAGCAATTTAGTTTGGTCAAATTAGGCAGTCACCGAGATCAAGCTAGCGGTTGTTATTCGGCGATAATGGTTGCGCCGCTCTCCTTTGAAGCTCAAGTTTGGATTGAAGGCGCTCATTCTCGTTTTGGTCAACAATTTAAGTTTCTACTCTCTAATCTATTTCAAGCTTTAGAAACCGAAGTGGTGTTTGCTATTTTAACCCAGCAACTATCCAAGCAAGCCAAACTGGATAAATCGGCTTTAATAACTAACTATCTTGCAGGCGGCAATAGTTTTGAATCGGTGTCTTTTGATTTGACCTTTTTTGTATGGCAGCGACTTTGTGGTAACGCGGCAATGATACATACGCCGCATTGGTCATGTTTGATCGCTAAGCTGCTGCAACAACAAACATGGCAACAAGTGAGTGCCAGTAATGCCTTATCTGGACGTAAGGAAACGGAGCAATATATCAAACAACATATCTCTCAACTCTAAATTTACAGTGTAAATTGGTGACTCCATATCTCGCTGTATGCTGATTTACACTGTAAATTCTAATTAATGAGTCATTATATCCATCGATTTACAGTGTAAATTCTACTACTGAGGTCACAGCCTCTACCTCTTTGTAGGTGAATTAACTTTTTCCTGTATCAGATCAACCCATCTTATTTACAAGTTCTTATCATGAGGTGCGAGCCATATCTTATGAAATAGGTTGGCGCTCGACAAAATGTGAATACAAATAAGATTGACCGATGCGCTCTAATTGCAATTGCGGATCGGTCATACAGGAATACAATCATGAAAATAATTATCAATGGTCAAGAATTTGATGTTGCTGGTGAGCAGAATTTATTAAATGCTGCAGAGCAATGTGGTGTCGCAATCCCTTCGCTTTGTGGCAGTAATCAGCATGGTGACAAAATCGCATGTGATTTATGTGTGGTCGAACTTACTGATGGTAAGCAACAACGCGCTTGTGAGCTGGCTGTAACAGAAGGTTTAGCGGTTATTACCGAAACCCCAGCCATTGCCGCGCACCGTAAACAAGCACTACAAAAAATCCTGTCTGACCATTATGCTGATTGTGAAGCGCCGTGTAAGGTGGCTTGTCCAGCAGGCGTCGATATCCAGTCTTATCTGTATCATATTTCACAAAACGATCATCAAAAAGCGATTGAAGTGATCAAACGTACATTGCCAATGCCATTGTCGATTGGCCGCGTGTGTCCGGCATTTTGTGAAACCGAATGCCGGCGCAATATTGTCGATGAACCTGTCGCCATTCGTCAGTTAAAACGCCATGCCGCCGATGCTGATCTGGCAATGCAAGAATCGTATGTTCCTTTTAAAAAACCAGCAAAAGGTAAAAAAGTGGCGGTTGTTGGCAGTGGTCCTGGTGGATTAACTACCGGATATTACTTAACCAATGAAGGTTATGAGGTCACCGTTTTTGATTCGATGCCAAAAGCCGGTGGCTGGTTACGTTATGGCATTCCTGAGTATCGTCTACCCAAAGATATTTTAGATAAGGAAATTGAATTGATGTGTCGTAATGGCATGCAAATTGAATTGAATAAAAAACTGGGTGAAGACTTTAGCTTAACCTCATTAAGTGATGACTATGACGCAGTGTGTTTAGCGGTTGGTGCATCCAAAGCGGTTGAAATGAATTATAGCGGTAGCGAGCTTGAGGGCTGTTACTTAGGTGTCGATTACCTCAAAGATTATGTCATGGACCATAACTTGATTACGGGCAAAAAAGTGGCCGTGATTGGGGGAGGGAATACCGCAATAGATTGTGCTCGTACCGCTGTTCGTGATGGCGCGCAAACTACATTAATCTATCGTCGTACTCGCGCTGAAATGCCAGCAGAAGATTACGAGATCTTAGAAGCGGAACATGAAGGTGTGCAATTTATGATGTTGACCAATCCGGTTGAGAACATCAGTGATAGCAACGGACGTGTATGTCAAGTTAAATTAGAAAAAATGAAACTGGGTGACGCGGATGCCTCGGGGCGTCGACGTCCTGAAGCGACTGGCGAATTCTTTATTCAAGAGTTTGATACTGTGATCGCCGCCGTTTCGCAAAAGCCTGATCTCAGCTTTTTAGATAACGAAAAAATAGAATTACCTTTATCTCGTTGGAATACCGCCGAGGTAGATGAAAACACCATGCATTCCAATACCAACAATGCGATTAATAAGAATATCTTCAGTATTGGCGATTTCCGTCGAGGTCCTGCGACCGCAATAGAAGCTGTCGCCGATGGTCGTGTTGCCGCTGAAGCGATCGACCGATTCTTCCAAGGTACGATGGATGCGATCCCTGTACGTCAATACGACTCAAAGAAAGAATCGTCAGTTAAACACATCGATACTAAGCAATTTGAACACATTCAAAAAGTTGCCAGACAAGTAATGCCAGAATTATCGGCTATGCAACGCGAGGGCAGTTTTGAGGAAGTCGAAACCGGCTTTGCCAATGAAGATGCCATGCGTGAAGCGGCGCGTTGTTTAGAGTGTGGTTGCCAAGCCAATACCGATTGTGCGCTGCGTGACAACGCTACTCAATATGGTGTGCTAGAAGATGAATTAGATAAATCGATGCAGCAAAAGTTTGCCATTGATGACAGCTCTGAATTTATCGTCTTTGATGCTAACCGTTGTATTAGTTGTGGTCAGTGTGTGCAAGCTTGTAATGAAAGTGGTGTGCACGGCGTTTTGAGCTTCTTAAAGGACGATAACGGCATACCAGCTTGTCGACCTGAGCAACGTGCTGGTTTTGGGCAAGATGCTCAAACCAAACAAACTACCTCAATGGGCGATTCAAACTGTGTCCAATGTGGCTTATGTATTCAAGCTTGCCCAACGGGCGCATTAGTGGATGCGCGCGATAAAGCCGAAAGCCGTCTTGATATCTTAACCCCAGTCGATACCATTTGTACTTACTGTGGGGTAGGGTGCAAAGTCACCATGTTTGTCGACCAAGCGAAAAATAAGGTGCGCTATGTGCAAGGTGCCGATTCGCCAGTCAACCAAGGTATGTTATGCGTAAAAGGGCGCTTTGGTTTTGATTTTATTAATAACCATCAACGTTTGACTACGCCATTAATTCGCCGTGATGGGGTGCTGCAACCGGCCTCTTGGGATGAAGCAATTCAACTGGTTGCCGATAAATTTAAAGCGATTAAACAACAACATGGCGCGGATGCCTTAGCCGGCTTCTCTTCTGCCAAAACCACCAATGAAGACAACTACGTATTCCAAAAGTTAGTTCGTCGCGAATTTGGTACCAATAATCTCGATCATTGTGCGCGCCTGTGTCATGCCTCTACGGTAACAGGATTAGAAGCAACACTAGGCAGTGGGGCAATGACCAATGATATTCCAAGTATTGCGCATTCGGATGTAATTTTTATTATCGGAACTGACACCACCTCGGCGCATCCTATTATTGGCTCGCATATTAAACAAGCGGTACGCAAATATGGTGCTCGCTTAGTGGTCGCCGATCCTAAACGTATCGAAATTACCGATCATGCACAATTGTATGTGGCGCAGCGTCCGGGAACCGATGTTATGCTATTAAATGGCATTATGCAGCAAATCTTGCTTAATAATTGGCAAGATGACGAGTTTGTCGCCAATAATACCGAAGGCTTTGATGCACTGAAACAAGAGGTGATGAAGCCAGACTACGCGCTTGATAAGGTTGAACTTGTTACCGGTGTTAAAGCCGAAGACGTGGCTGAAATGGCGCGTTTAATTGGTACCGCGCAACGCACCGCGATTTATTATTCAATGGGGATCACCCAGCACACCACAGGTCACGATAACGTTGTGTCTATCTCTAACTTACAATTATTGTGTGGCAATATTGGGATTGAAGGTGGTGGCATTAATCCATTGCGTGGCCAATCCAATGTTCAAGGATAGGAATTTCAATGTTGATATGATCACGATACATCGAGTTCCTTCCTTATCTTTTCGAGAGAGCTTAGCGATGCAAAGACAGTTGGGTTAGTAAAAAACATTTAAATCGAAGGATTTTTGCG